>JAHEHE010000071.1 GCA_024644725.1 Flavobacteriaceae bacterium
TAAAAGGGATGGAGAAAGATTACAATTATGGAAACACACCGAAAGCATGCCAAATTAAACAGACGAGATTACGGGTATTATGCGCCAACTGAACTTGCATTGCTCGGGACGAAATGCTCTGCCATTCAGGCGCTGTCAGAAAATATTGCCCAGAAACTTTCAGGGAAATTCAGAGTTGCCTACGCTGATGCCTCTCATAGCAGCACGCTGGAACCCAACGCACTCGACAGCTATACCTTTCATTCTTCCGGGGATCTGCAGATACGTCGGAACTACAGACAAAATCCTTACCAGGACAAGCTGTTCTATTCTTCCTATGACCTTGTGCTGATCAATGGAAATCACTACCCCGGCAAATCACAGATTTTGTTTCTGGATCCTGAAAAAGAGGCTTCAATTCAAAAGCGAATGGATCAGATCACCGACGTGAAACTCGTGATCAGGATGAGCAAAGACATCCAGGCTTTTGACTGCCTAATCGACAAATTTCCTGACTTCAACGAGATTCCTCAATTTGATTTCGACCAGGTGGAGCAGATCGCCCGGGAGATCGAAAAATTTGCTGAGCATCGTGTTCCACAGGTCAAGGGATTGGTGCTTGCGGGCGGGCAAAGCCGCAGAATGGGAACAGACAAGGGGCTACTCAACTATTTCGGCAAATCACAGCGCTCTTATACAATGGAGCTGTTGCAGAAATGCGATCTGGAGACCCGGCTGTCGGTAAGAAAGGAGCAGGAGGTATCAGAAACTCAAGTGATCGAGGATGTTTTTCTCGGTTTGGGCCCTTTCGGTGCCATATGTTCGGCTTTTCAAAACGATCCGAACGCTGCCTGGCTGGTTCTGGCCACTGACCTCCCCTACGTCGATGAAAGATTGATCCGAAAATTGCTCAGTCATAGAAACCCGAGCAAGATTGCAACAGCGGTGAAAGGAAAAAAGAAGGAATTCCCCGAGCCTCTGGTCACTATTTGGGAACCCAAGGCGTATCCGATCATGCTCGAATTTCTCGCCCAGGGGATTTCCTGTCCGAGAAAAGTGCTTATCAATTCTGACGTTGAATTGCTCGAAACAGATGACGTCTATATCTTCAACGTCAACACTCCGCAAGAATTCGATTCGGTCAAAAGGAAACTGGAACAAGAATAACAGAGGCATGAAGATCTCCAGAGAAAAGCTTTACGGCCGTCAAACTGTACTTGAGGACTTTGGTCAGGAGGGTCAGGAAAAATTGTTGAGATCAAGGGTGGCGGTGATCGGCTGCGGCGGACTCGGGAATTTCGTGGCGGTTCAACTCGCGGCTTCAGGCGTTGGTCATCTCCATCTGGTGGATTACGATAGGGTCTCAGCAAGCAATTTGCATCGACAGGTCTTCTTTCGAACCTCTGATGTGGGTCAGCTGAAAGCTGAGATCCTGTCAAATCATATCAAGCAGATCAGTCCGTTTGTCCAGACCAGTCTGGGTCTTGAGCCCATCACAAAGAAAAATATTTCTCAGCAGTTGGCTGATTTTGATCTCATTGTGGATTGCACGGACAGCCTGCCCACCAAGTATCTTTTGAACGACTTCTGCGTTCTTGTGGATAAAACCCTGGTTTATGGATCGCTCTACAAACACGATGGCTATGTGAGCAGCTTTAATTTGCCTCTTGGACAAGGAAGAAGCGCAAATTTGAGGGATGCATTTGCCCGTCCTCCTGAAAACAGCATTCCGAATTGCTCTGAAGTGGGGACGCTCAATCCAATCGTCGCTCTCATCGGATCGCTTCAGTCCAATGAGGTGATCAAGATCCTGACCGGATCGGGAGTGCCGCTTGCCGACAAAATGCTCATCTACAATAGCATGCAAAACAGGCAGTTCTCCATGTCGCTCCCCAAAAAGTTTGACAAATCTGAAATTGAAAGGCTGTATCACTCGGAAACCTATTTCGATGCGCGTTGTGCTGAGCAGGACCCCGCATTGTTAATTTCATCCGAAGAACTGAAAAATCAATTGGGTCATGTTACCATTCTCTCTGTGATTGAAAATATCGATCTAAGCCTTCCGCTTGAGGTGGATCTCAGAATCCCTTATTCAAAATTTGATGTCGAAGAATTCAGTTTTGAAACAGATCAGGACCTTGTAGTCATTTGCAACAAAGGCATCACGAGCTACGAAATAACGCAACGAATCAAATCAGTGCACCCGGAGTTCAATGTCCTGAGTCTGGACGGAGGCATCGAAAAGTTTTGAACTCACCCAGGCAGATCAGGGATGGGCGTTGACCCACACTTCGCCGTCCCGGAAGTATTCTTTCTTCCAGATCGGAACGGTCTCTTTCAATCGATCAATGGCGTACTGACAAGCCGAGAATGCATCTCCGCGGTGTGAAGCCGATACGGCAATGACAACCGGCACATCACGAATGCCAAGTTCCCCGATTGCGTGATGCATTGAAACTTTGAAAATGTCAAATTTCTCGAGGCATTGCTGGGCGATCTTATGCATTTCCTTGACGGCCATCGGGGTGTAAGCCGAAAAATCAAGTCTCAACACATCCTTGTTCTTCGTGTGATTGCGAACGGTCCCGACAAAAAGACAAATCCCGCCAACGGAATCATCAGAAACAAAGTCAAAACAGTCCTTCTGTTCCAGGGGCCGTTCACTTATTTGAATGTCGATCCTGTTCTTCATGTAAAATTTTGGGTCGCAACCCTTGATTTTCAACCTCCACTCACGGGTGGGATGATGGCTATCGTGTCTCCTTCTTTGAGCATCAAACTATCGTCCGCATATGTCTCGTTCACGGCCAGGGCAAAACTTTGAATGTCCTCCAGTTTTGGATACATATCCATCAATTTCTTTTTGAACTCTCCGGCTGTCAGATTTTCCCTGACGTCCAAATCCTCCTCGTCTTTGTTTGTCTGATCCCGGGAAACACCGAAATACAATACTTTAAGCTCCACTTTTTTTATGCAAATGTAAACATTACGTGCCAAATTATCCCGGAACGACGGACTCTTCAATGACCTGTATTCATGAATTTCAACTCCCTTTCTGATTGTAACATAAGTTACATGGCAGAAATGGCAATTGACTAACTTTGATAGGACGTGGACAATCGCGGTTTTTTTTTGCCCGATTGTCAAGGATCACATTTTTCTTCCTTGAGGAAATCAACAAATCAAAAAGAAGCTTCTTTCCCATGAGATACGGATTTATTATTGACAACAGAAAATGCATCGGTTGTCACGCGTGCACCACCGCCTGTAAAAGTGAACACGATGTGCCTGTTGGTGTCAACAGAACCTACGTAAAACAAGTTGAAAAGGGAGAATTTCCGAATACAAGGAGGATATTCTCTGTCATGCGCTGCAATCATTGCTCCGACGCTCCTTGTGTAGAGATTTGCCCAGTAGAGGCACTTTATACCCGGGATGACGGAATCGTCGATTTTGACAACAACAGATGCATCGGTTGCAAGTCCTGCATGCAGGCCTGCCCTTATGATGCGCTCTATATCGATCCCGACAACAACACGGCGGCCAAGTGCAACTATTGCGCCCATCGCGTCGAGGTGGGAAGGGCACCCGCTTGTGTGGATGTCTGCCCTGAGCACGCAATTATCGCGGGAGACATGGAAAATCCAAATACAGAAATCGCAACCTTGCTAGCCCGGGAACAGGTTATCGTTAGAAAGCCTGAAAAAGGGACCGCTCCGAATCTGTTTTACATAGATGGAGATTATCAATCGCTCGATCCTGATGCCACCGACAGATCAGGACCGGGACTTTGGAATTCTCAATCCAGGGGAGTCGGACACTATGCCAAAGCAGCTGAAAAAATGGTAAATACCAACGATGATGTCAACCTCTTGCAAATGAGTATAGACAACGAGCTTCAGGCGGCTTACCAGAAGAAAGAAACAGAAAATCCAAACTATATTGATGTTCTCAACGGAAAAGCGAGACGCGTTTACGACACCCCCGACAAAGGAATACTCTGGGGTTGGGAAGTATCAGCATACGTTGTGACAAAGGCCATTGCGGCCGGGGCATTTATGGTCCCGTTTATCGCCATGCTCCTTGGATATCAGCTCGATGATTCCATCCGCCTTTTCTCAGTGGCCACCTCGCTTATATTTCTGGGTCTAACCGGATTGTTTCTGGTCATGGACCTTGACCGGCCCGATCGATTTCTCAACGTGCTTCTGCGACCCCAATGGAATTCCTGGCTCGTCAAAGGGGGCTATACCATTTCGGTCTTTGGGCTCCTCATGACGATCTGGGGTGTTTCGACCCTGTTCGGCTGGAGTCTGCCCGAAACAGGCTTTTTATGGGTAACTGCTGTATTTGCGGTCATTCTCGCCATTTACACCGCTTTCCTTTTTGCCCAGGCCAAAGGAAGAGATTTCTGGCAGAGCCCAACCTTGCCTCTGCATATGCTGGTTCATAGTCTTCTCGCAGGTGGAGCGGTATTTGCGATCATGTCGCTGGTCTTTGATTTTTCATTGTGGAACAGCCTGGTTCGTCACATCCTCCTGGCAGGAATTGTTGTGAATGTGTTGACACTGATCTCGGAGCTCACAATTACGCATCCCACCAAGGCGGCTAAAAAGGTCGTTCACATGATCCTCAAGGAGGAGTACAAAAACAAGTTCTGGATCGGCACGGTTCTGCTGGGCAACGTGATTCCACTCATTATTTTGTTGACAACGGGAAACATGATCCTTTTGGGTGTCTCAGGAGTCCTGGTCTTGATTGGAATGTACATCACTGAAAAAATCTGGATCGAAGGACCGCAGCGAATTCCGCTGGCATAGATCCACAGAACGTAAAAAGTCAAACAACGATAAACTACAAGACATGGGCTATAAAAAACCATCCTTCATAGAGAACCTGGCAGAGAAAATTGGTATCATACCGGATCTCCACAAAGAAAATTACCAGGAATTCGACCAGGACATGAGGCAATTCACCGATGAAGAAGTGGCTCAGATGTATGAGAACTTCCCGCCACCGGAAGAATGGGACAATTGGGTTGAATACGACCCTAAGAGCTGGCCCAAAAAGAAGAAGACCAATTACCAGATCGTTCCGACCACCTGCTTCAATTGTGAGAGTGCTTGTGGCCTGACGGCTTTCATTGACAAGGAGACCAATGAGATCAAAAAGCTTGAGGGCAACCCGCACCATCCGGGCAGCCGCGGGAGAAACTGCGCCAAAGGACCGGCTACCATAAACCAGGTGACCGATCCGGATCGCATCCTTTTCCCTCTGAAGCGAAAAGGCAAAAGAGGAAGCGGCGAATGGGAGCGAATCAGCTGGGATGAGGCACTGGACACTATTGCCGCACGAATCCGCAAAGCAATCAAGGAAGATCGTCACAATGAGATCGCCTATCACGTCGGGCGCCCAGGTCATGAAGGCTTTATGAACTGGGTGCTTCCTTCATGGGGCATCGACGGGCACAATTCCCATACCAATATTTGCTCTTCGGGAGCCCGATTTGGTTATAACATATGGTACGGCTATGACCGGCCCTCGCCGGATCATACCAACGCCAAATTCATCCTTCTGATTTCGGCCCACCTGGAGTCCGGACATTATTTCAATCCGCATGCCCAGCGCATCATCGAAGGCAAAATGAAGGGAGCTAAATTGGCAACCATGGATCCGAGGCTTTCGAACACGGCTTCGATGAGTGACTATTGGATGCCATCCTATCCGGGAACGGAAGCGGCTGTCTTGTTGGCCATGGCCCTGATCATCCTACAAGAGGGACTCTACAACAGGGAATATTTGGAGAACTGGACCAATTGGGAGGAGTACTTGACTGCCTGTCACCCTGACAAAGAGGTCAAGTTCGAGAATTTCATCGCAGCCATGATCGAAGAGTACAAAGAATTTACGCCCGAATTCGCTGAAGAAGAGTCGGGTGTGAAGGCCGATATGATTCGGGAGATTGCCGTTAAGATTGGTGAGGCAGGAGAACGATTTGCTTCACACAATTGGAGGAGCGCCGGAGCGTCGAATCTGGGTGGATGGGCCGTAGCCCGATCCCTGCACTTTCTGACGGTTCTAACCGGTGCCGTAGGTGCCAAAGGGGGAACCTCTCCCAACTCCTGGAACAAGTTCAAACCTGAGGTTCCGAACGCGCCAAAACCTCAGAAAAAATGGAACGAGCTTCATTTTCCAAAAGAATATCCTCTTGCATTTTTTGAATTGAGTCAGCTTTTGCCTCATTTCCTAAAAGAGGGAAGGGGCAAAATGGACGTTTACTTCTCAAGGGTGTTCAACCCGGTCTGGACGTATCCCGACGGCTTCACCTGGATGGAAATGTTCATGGATGAGTCCAAATTTGGTTTGCATACCGCTCTGACACCGACCTGGAATGAAACCGCGTTCTTCGCTGACCTTGTGCTTCCCATGGGACTGGCGCCTGAACGACACGACATCAATTCTTATGCTACGCACGGTGGAACCTGGGTAGCTTTCAGGCAGCCCGTGCTGCGCGAAGCCGCAAGGAGAAATGGAAAACCTGTGACCTTCACTTACGAGGCGAATCCCGGAGAGGTCTGGGAAGAAGACGAATTCTGGATCGAATTGAGCTGGAGAATTGACCCGGACGGCAGCATGGGAATCCGAAAGCACTTTGAATCTCCCTACCGAAAAGGAGAGAAAATCACGATTGAAGAATACTATCAATACATCTTCGAAAGGGTGAAAGGTCTTCCTGAAGCCGCGAAGAAAGAGGGACTTACCGAGTTCGAATACATGGCCCGCTATGGCGCTTTTGAAATTGAAAAGGGCGAGTCCTACAAGAAAAACGAAACCTTGCTTACGGATGAGCAGTTGAAAGGGTCGGAAGTTGACAAGAACTCTGGGGTCATCCGCAAAAACGGAAAGGACATTGGCGTTATGATCCATGGAAAAGCCATGGTAGGCTTCCCTACTCCATCGAGAAAGAATGAGTTCTATTCGAAAACCATGGTGGATTGGAAATGGCCCGAATACGCTATTCCCAAATACATCAAGAGCCATGTTCACAATGAGGTCCTCGACAAGTCCAAGGGCGAATACGTGCTTGTGCCAACCTTCAGGCTTCCGACTTTGATCCACAGTCGATCCGGAAATGCAAAATGGCTGGTTGAGATCTCGAACAGAAACCCGATCTGGATGCACCCGGAAGATGCGGCCAAATGGGGTTTCCAAACCGGAGACCTGGTTAAAATGAACACCGATATCGGTTATTTCATCGATAAGGTCTGGGTGACGCAATCGATGAAACCCGGCGTTGTGGCCTGTTCACATCACATCGGTCGATGGAGGCGCGAACAAGACAAGATCGGCAACCGCTGGGCGACCAATACGGTAGACATTCTCAATCCGGGTAAAGGTCAGTGGAAAATGACCACGAAAAGGGGTATCAAACCCTTTGAGTCTGACGATAAAGATTCGAAAAGGATTTTCTGGAAAGACGGTGGAGTGCATCAGAACATCACACATGCAGTGCATCCTGACCCGATCAGCGGAATGCATACCTGGCACCAGAGAGTACGTATTGAAAAGCCCGGTCCTGATGAGAAATACGGAGATATTTTCGTAGACACCAACAAATCGCACGAAGTCTACAAAGAATGGCTTTCTATGACACGCCCTGCTCCGGGGCCCGACGGACTCAGAAGGCCGCTGTGGTTCAAAAGGGCCTTCAGACCCGACGACTCGACGTACTACATCGATGATGATGAATAACATTAGAAAATACCTCTTTCAATCAGAAGAGGTATTTTTGTTAAGAAATAGACCCGGAAGACCAAATGCTGAGACGAAATTTACCCTTTTTAAACTGGATTCCACTCGCTAAAAAATCCTGGAAAGACGACTTGATTGCCGGCCTGACGGGTACGATTATCGTGATTCCCCAGGCCGTTGCTTTTGCCATCATCGCCGGGCTTCCTCCGGTGTACGGTTTTTACACGGCAATGGTGACTCCTATTATTGCCGCCCTTTTCGGATCTTCATACCACCTGATCTCAGGTCCCACCACGGCTATCTCAATCGTTGTTTTTGCCACCGTCAGCAAATTTGCCGACCCTGCAACTGAACTTGAGAGCTACATTGCCCTGACGCTGACCCTAACCTTTATGGCCGGGGTGATTCAACTCGCCATGGGCATGGCCCGTATGGGAAAACTAGTCAATTTCGTCTCCCATTCGGTTGTTATTGGTTTTACGGCTGGAGCGGGGGTTTTGATTGCATTCAAACAGCTAAAGCACGTGTTTGGCCTGGAGGTTCCCCAGGGAAGCTCCTTCTACGAGATCGTGAGAACCATCGTGCTGAACATCGAGGACACCAATTGGTACGTGTTCACCGTTGCCATGGGAACTTTGATATTAGCCATCCTAATCAAGCGTTTCGCGAAACCGGTCTCGCGCTTTTATATGCTGATCGCCATGGTTTTGGGAAGCCTCATCGCCTATTTCCTCGGAGGAGAATCGGTAGGCATTGAAAATGTTGGTGACATCCCTTCGAACCTGCCTCCGTTCAACATGCCCGCCCTTAGTTTGCCGAGCGTGCGAAATCTGAGCTCCGGGGCCGTTACACTGGCTCTGCTCGGTCTCATTGAGGCGGTAGCCATCGCCCGGTCCATTTCCCTGTCGTCACATCAGCGTATCGATGGCAATCAGGAATTCAAGGGACAGGGGCTTTCAAACATTATCGCCAGCTTTTTCTCGGCCTACATGGGCTCCGGCTCTTTCACACGCAGCGGAGTAAACTACCAGGCCGGGGCAAAAACACCCATGTCGGCGATTTATGCAGCGCTGTTCCTGATGATTGTTTTGCTCACTCTTTCCTCTTACGCATCTTATCTGCCCAAACCTGCCATGGGAGGCATCATTCTGCTGGTAGGCTACAATCTGATCGATTTTCACCACATCAAACAGGTTTTCGACAGCAGCGGCCGTGAACTTATCGTTCTAGGAACCACCTTGTTCGGGGCTCTTTTCTTTGAACTGGAAACTGCTCTGTTCTCAGGTATCGGGCTTTCTCTTTTCTTCTATCTTGAAAAAACAGCCAAGCCAAACATTGCAATACTCGGAACAACAAAGACGCATCGATTCATCAATATCATTCGCAATAAGGAGGTGGAGGAATGTCCACAACTCAAAATCGTGCGAATTGACGGATCCATTTATTTTGGAGCCCTCGAAGTAGTCTCGGATTTCTTCAACTCTCTATATGAAAAAGGTGAAGTAAAAAATGTTTTGATTGTGGCCAAGGGAATCAATTTTATTGACCTGGCCGGGGCTACCTGGCTGGAATATGAGGCGAAACGTTGGAAGGATCGCGGAGGAGGCATCTACTTCAGCGGACTCAAGATCGTGAGCCAGCAAATTCTTAGAAAGGGCGGATTCCGGGAGTCCATCGGAGAAGAGTATTTCTTTGCAGACAAAAGAGATGCCATCCGAACCATTTATGACAACCTGGACAAGGATATCTGCGCCACCTGCAAAGTTCGTATCTTTCACGAATGTTAAAGCAGCATGAGTAACATCAAAGAGAAGATTCCAATATTGCAATGGCTTCCCGGCTATCAGCGATCCTGGTTCAAACACGATCTTTTTGCCGGACTCACGGTGGGAATCATCCTGATTCCGCAGGGAATCGCTTATGCTACAATCGCAGGATTGCCCCCGATTTACGGGCTTTACACCGCCCTTGTGCCTCAGCTTGTCTATGCGGTCATGGGAACCTCCCGCCAGCTCTCTGTCGGACCTGCAGCCATGGATTCTCTGATTGTCGCTTCAGGGGTTGGAGCCCTGGCAACCATGGGAACCGAGAATTTTATAGCGATTTCGATCCTTTTGGCCTTCCTGGTCGGCTTGTTCCAGTTTTTGTTCGGCCTTTTTCGTTTGGGTTTCCTGGTCAACTTTTTATCTCGTCCTGTCATCAGTGGTTTTACATCCGGTTCAGCCATCATTATTGGTTTGAATCAAATCGGCAACCTCACGGGTATGGACCTGGAACGCAGCAACCACATCCAGTTCCTGTTTCAAAGCTTGTTTCAAACTGACAATGCCGTTCACTGGCCCTCCCTTACACTGGGAGCATTGACTGTTGTGTTTCTGCTTCTTATGAAGCGGTTTTTTAACAATATACCTGCCTCACTGATTGTTGTCATTCTTGGGATTGCAATCGTCTATTTTTTGGGTCTAAACAATCGCGGAATCGATATTCTGGGTGCTATCCCGTCTGGTTTGCCCCCATTTCGAATTCCGGATTTCACAGAAGACATGATACGGGAAGTTGGAGGTCTCGCTCTGACTCTTGCCCTTATCGGCTTTCTCGAGGCCATCTCTGTTGCAAAATCCATAGAATCCAAACACAACAGCTATCAGGTTCACCCCAATCAGGAACTAATCGCGATCGGGCTTGGAAACATGGCCGGATCTTTCTTTCATACCTACCCGGCTACCGGAGGCTTTTCGAGAACAGCTGTCAACGACGAGTCTGGGGCCAAAACCCCAATGTCGTCTCTTGTCGCCGCACTGGTGATCGCTCTTACTTTGCTCTTTCTGACCCCTCTTTTTTATTATTTGCCCACACCGATACTCGCTGCTATCATTGTTGTATCGGCTTACGGGCTCCTCGATTTTTCAATGCCCAAGAATTTACTGACTTTTAATCGCAGGGACCTGATCATTCTCAACAGCACCCTCCTGTTTACCCTTTTTGTCGGAATCAAGGAGGGGATTCTGTTCGGTATCATATTGTCCCTGGCTATGTTGATCTATAAATCAACCAAACCCCATATGGCCGTATTGGGACAGGTTCCGGGCACGCATTTTTACAGGAATGTCAGGCGGTTCCAAAATGTGATCACAGACCCGGAAATTCTCATTGTGCGATTCGATGCCCAACTCTATTTTGCGAACACCAATTACTTCAAAGACAAGCTGAAGCAGTTTGTACGTGAAAAAGGATCCGAATTGCGACTGCTCATTATCGATGGCGAAAGTCTCAATGCCTTGGACAGCAGTGCCATCTACGCGCTTGAGGAAATCCTGGATTTTTTCGCGAACAAGGGAATTGTGATTGCCTTTTCCGGTCTCAAAGGGCCTGTTCGCGATGCCCTGGTCAAATCACAGCTCATGAAGAAAATACGCTACGACCGCTGTTTCATGAGCATCCAGGAAGCCATTGATTCATACCGTAGCAATGGATTTGAGTCACCTGAAGGCTATTCCTACCAGGAGTACACCAAACAGGCAAATCGATAACAATTGAATCTGATCGGTTTGCTTTGATCAAATTCAAATATTTCGTATCTTACTGTTCTCTACTGATTCGAAGCAAAAGGACTTGTAACAGAAGTTACATTGCTTCAGGCCTCTTTTGCTAACTTTGAATGATTCTAAACAATAAAGCATTGATAATATGAAAGTTGAACAGTTATTTACAGGATGCCTTGCCGAGATGGCTTACTACATTGAGTCGGATGGTGAAGCGGCAATCATCGATCCCTTGAGGGAAACAGAGCCATATGTTCGCATGGCGGAAGCAGACAACGCGAAAATCAAGTATATTTTTCTAACGCATTTCCATGCGGATTTTGTGTCCGGTCAGTATGACCTTGCCCAGAAGACAGGGGCCAAAATCATTTTTGGACCCAATGCGACTGCAGATTACGAGATCTACAACGGAAAAGACGGAGAAGAGTTCCCTCTTGGAAAAGGAAAGATCACTCTTTTGCACACTCCGGGTCACACCATGGAGTCTTCGTCCTACCTGATCACAGATGAAAAAGGAAATACGCCCTACGTGTGTACGGGAGATTGCTTGTTTATCGGTGACGTAGGTCGCCCTGATCTGGCTGTCAAATCAGACATGACCCAGGCAGATCTCGCCGGTCATCTTTTCGACTCGTTGCGAAACAAGATCATGACGCTTCCTGATGACATCATCGTATACCCGAATCACGGTGCAGGATCCGCTTGCGGAAAGAACATGAGTTCCGAAACCTTCGACACCCTGGGCAATCAAAAGAAAACAAATTACGCGCTCAGAGCCGACATGACCAAAGAGGAATTCATCAAAGAGGTGACTACAGGATTGAAGCCACCACCACAGTACTTCCCGAACAATGTCAGAATGAACAAATCGATCAATAAGAATATCGACGAGGTCATTCACAAGGGCACTACTCCGCTCGATGCTGAGACCTTCCACGAAATGAGCCTCCAAAAGGACATACTCGTGGTTGATACCCGATCTAAAGAAACCTACACGGAAGAAGGAACCGTGCCAGGTGCCTGGTATATCGGTCTAGATGGAACTTTCGCCCCATGGGTGGGAGCATTGATCAAAGACATCAATCAAAAAATTATCTTCATTGCGGAAGATGAAACACGCGTCAATGAGATTGCTACACGATTCTCAAGGGTTGGTTACGACAATACCCTGGGGTATCTCTTCGGAGGTATCAAGAACTGGATCGATCACGGTTACGAAGTGGATAAAATCGGTTCCATCTCAGGACATGAATTTGCACAAAAATTGGCAGAAGGATCTCTGACAACTCCATTGGACGTGCGAAAAGAATCAGAGTATTTATCTGAGCATGTGGTTGGTGTGGAGAATTTCCCACTTGACTTTATCCATGACAACTTTGCAGAGATTGACCCGAACAAGGAATACACCCTGCATTGTGCAAGCGGATACCGTTCACTTGTCGCAGCTTCAATCTTTCAGGCGAATGGAGTCAAAAACGTGACTGATGTTCGCGGAGGATTTGCTGACATCAAGGCGGCTGAAGCTCCACTTACAGATTATGTTTGTCCAACAACCTTGTTGTAGTTTAAATTTAAATAATGTTAATTGGGGAGCCTTGTGCTCCCTTTTTTTGTATAATTGAATAAAGATTATAACTTGAATTCTATGAAACGTACCGTTAAAACCCTATTGCTGATTTTTTTCATCACCTCGCTTTCAGTTTCGTGTGGAAAAGGGTCTGGGGATGATTCTTCTCTGGTAACGCCCGAGGAACTTTCACGCAAACAAGAA
>JAHEHE010000139.1 GCA_024644725.1 Flavobacteriaceae bacterium
ATTAACTTTACCTACATCCCGTCAGGAATGTATTTCATAAAGATTTTTACAGATCAGGGGCTTCTGTCCAAAAAGATCATAAAAGCCTAATATATAATTTAGATTAGACACTTTTTATATGTTAATTTCATCACGCTTCGGCGTGATGTTTTTTTTAGTCTATCTTTGGCCCATGGAAAAAAATGACAGTAAGATATTCGGTTTAAGGGCCATTTTAGAGGCTATAGAGGCCGATCAACAAATTGAGAAGGTCTACCTTCAAAAAGATCTGAAAGGCGGTCTCGCGCATCAATTGCAGAAGGTCATTCACGAAAAGAAGATCGCCTTCAGCTATGTGCCCCCGGAAAAACTCAACAAACTGTCAAAGCATCAAAATCATCAAGGTGCTGTTGCGAGCATCTCCCCGATCCGCTTTGTAGACCTCGAACAGCTCACAAATCAGGTTCTCTCTGCGAAGAAGGACCCTATTTTTCTCGTGCTCGACCAGATCAGTGACGTCCGAAACCTGGGCGCTATCTTGCGAACCGCTGAATGCACAGGAGTCGATGGGGTGATCCTGCCTCAACACGGTTCGGCACCCATCAATGCCGACGCCATCAAAACCTCGGCAGGGGCTGCTTTTCGCATTCCCATTTGCAAAGTGAATCACATTCTCGATGCGCTTTATCATCTCAAGTCACTCGACGTGCAGGTGGTATCGGTGACCGAAAAGACCGATCGCTCCATTTATGAGCTCGACTTGAAACCCGCTATGGCCCTTGTCATGGGTTCCGAAAACCGGGGAATCTCCAATAATGTGCTCAAGAATTCGGATCAGAAGGGCAAGCTGCCCCTTTTGGGAAGCATTGAATCACTCAACGTTTCTGTCGCCTGTGGTGCCGTGCTCTATGAAGCGGTGAGACAGCGGCTTTGATCAGTCTCCACCCTCCTCCCTGTTCTCATCGTCACGAATAGGCTGAAACTCACCCTGCTCGTCAAAGCGCCGGTCGAAATCGTCGGGCTCATAATCGTCACGCTCCCAGTCGTACTGTATCCTTTGAGGTCCGGTTCCCCTGAAAATAAAGGCAAACAGGATACCGGTCACGAAGCCTGAAAGATGGCCTTCCCATGAGATTCGCTCCTCGACGGGCAGAAGATACCACACCATGCTCCCATATAGAAAGATGACGACAAGCGATACGGCTATGAGCCTGTAATTCCGGCGGAAAACCCCACTGAAGAAAATAAAGCTGAACAGGAGGTAAATGATCCCGCTTGCGCCAATGTGATAGGATTTCCTCGCGATGATCCAAGTTAACAAACCTGTGATCAGGGCGCCATAGACCAATACTTTGAAGGAGATCGTCCTGTAGAAATACAACAGTGAGAACATCAGGACGAACAGCGGAATGGAATTGTGATAGAGATGCTTGATGTCGCTGTGGATGAAAGGTGAGAATAAAATGCCTCGCAGGCCCGAAAGCGTCCTGGGATAAATCCCGTATCGATTGAAGTTGTAACCGAACCTGGCCTCAAACCAGAAAACGATCCACAAAAACAGTACGAAATACAGCGGAACAGCCAGTGTGGCCGGCGAAAAACGAAAAGCGTGTTTATCTTCCATAGAGGTTGAAACTTCAAAAATAAACAATAAAAATTGTCTTACTTTTACTTTATGAATACGCCCTTGGCCGAAAGAATAAGGCCCAAAACTCTCGAAGATTACATCAGTCAGAAGCACCTGGTCGGGAAAGAAGGTGCCCTTACCGCTCATATTGAGCAGGGCATGCTGCCATCACTGATCCTCTGGGGACCTCCGGGTACCGGCAAGACCACCCTGGCCCAGATCATGGCGGAACAGTCCGGAAGGCCCTTCTATACGCTCAGCGCCATCAATTCAGGCGTCAAGGAAGTGCGCGAGGTCATTGACAAGGCCAAACAAAGCGGAGGATTATTCACCCAGCGCAATCCCATCCTCTTTATCGATGAGATCCATCGTTTCAGCAAATCCCAGCAGGATTCCCTGCTCGGAGCCGTTGAGAAAGGCTGGGTAACGCTGATCGGTGCCACCACCGAAAACCCGAGCTTTGAAGTCATCCCTGCCCTGCTCTCAAGGTGCCAGATCTACATCCTCAACGCCTTTGACAAGGAGGATCTTATCGCCCTGTTGGAGAGGGCCATTGAGTCAGATGATCTGATACGAGAAAAACAAGTTCAGATTGAGCAGACCGAAGCCTTGTTGCAACTTTCCGGTGGAGATGCCCGCAGACTGCTGAACATTTTTGAGCTGATCGTGAGCTCCCAGGAGGCCCCTGTGGTGATCGATAACGACCTGGTCCTGAAAAAGGTGCAGAAAAATGTGGTTCGCTATGACAAGACGGGCGAACAGCACTACGACATCATTTCAGCCTTCATCAAATCCATACGGGGAAGTGACCCCAATGGAGCCGTTTATTGGCTGGCGCGGATGATCGAGGGAGGCGAAGACCTCAAATTCATAGCCCGGCGACTTCTCATCCTGGCCTCGGAAGACATCGGAAACGCAAATCCGACCGCCCTGATCCTGGCCAACAACACGTTCCAGGCCGTTTCAACCATTGGATATCCTGAAAGCCGGATCATACTGAGTCAATGCGCGATCTACCTGGCCAATTCCACCAAGAGCAATGCCTCCTACAAGGCTATCAACGAGGCACAGAGGCTGGTGAAAAAAACCGGAGACCTGTCAGTGCCCCTGCATCTGAGAAACGCACCGACAAAACTCATGAAAGACCTGGACTACGGCAAGGATTACAAATATGCCCACGATTTTGAAGGCAATTTCGCCGATCAGGAATTCATGCCCGAAGAGATAAAAGAAACACGGTTGTACGAACCGGGCAGGAACGCCCGCGAGGACCAGTTCAGAAAGTTCTTAAAGGACCGCTGGAAGGACAAATACGGCTATTGATCATTCCTTTGTAAACGTCAGAACCTCAACTTTTCCGTTGCGTTTGACATCAATTTTCAAGTTGCCCTGCTCGTCAAAATATCCGGTGGTTTTCTCGATGTCTTTGTCCATGTCTTTCCATTCCACCCGGTAAACATTGGGCAGGGAACTCTTTTCGAAGGTACCGATCTTCTCCCCCTGGGCGTAATTCTCTGAAGCGCTTCGAACCACATAGGCAACAAGTTTATCCCCCTGGTCGATCAAAAAGAACGCTATGTTGTCATTTCCATAAGTAACGGCTCCACTCGGACTCGTTTCTTTTTCTTCGGTTTCTGTGGCTGCCGGAACGGTTGCAGCTGTGGCTGCTGGCACCGTTGCGGCCGCAACTGCTGCCGAAGCGGGTTCGGAAACTGGTTCTTCCTGAGTAACCTCAGAATCAGCTATCTCTGCCTTAGACTCCTCCGTTTTTGCACTTGCAAAGGAAGGCACAATTGCAAGATTCGGATCGTATTGATATCCCATCTGGGCTATCGATTTAAAAGCATTGTTCAGGGCAAGTGAATATGACTTGGCGTAATCTTTCTCCTTGCTTATTCCCTGCTCGGATGTGTACACCACCTGATCCTGGCAATTTGTCAAAGAAACCCTCACCTTGCTTGTAAACGAATTCGACTCATCAATAACATTGGCCTCGACCCCCAGGCAAGGGTTTGAGATAAGATCATCAGGATAATCCTGGCCTTTCAACAAGGTCGTGAATCCATTTTTTTCAAAGAGGTATTTGGTCTGTGAATTCACGCGGTATTGATTCTCCTTCCTAAGGAAGTCAAATTTCTTGGGCACGATGATGTATTTGTAAGAATCCAGAGGACTCTGAGCATATCCTGCGGCATTTGATCCGAGAACTGCCATCGACAAGAGAAAAAAGAAAAATAATCGTTTGGGCATGGTGCTTTATTTGATGATGACATTCATCCCCAGTTGAAAGGACTGGTAATTGCTGTCTCTTACTGTTGGCAAAGCTAATAAATTATCCGCTGCAACAAAGAGGTTGAACTGTTTTATACGAGCTGACACCCCTACCCCAATATTGTAAAACGAAAAGCGATCCACGGTATACGTGAATTTGGCATTCAGCGA
>JAHEHE010000140.1:0-591 GCA_024644725.1 Flavobacteriaceae bacterium
GATCCGTCGCTTGCTTCCAGAGCCATCTGGATTTTCTTTTTCAGTTCAGTGAGATCAAAAGATTTCACTACATAGAAATCGGCGGCAATGGATTTCATGTCCTCTTTGAAGGTATCGTAAGCAGTGGAAAGTATTACGGGCAAGTCGTAAAATTTATTGCGGATATCCTGTAATAGATCTAAACCATCGTAGTCCACCATCTTTATGTCCAAGACTACAAGGTCGGGCTTGTCCTGTTCAATGCGTTCTAGCAGCCCATGCCCACCTTCCGCGGTGATGACATCGTAGCCCTCTTCTTTTAGTTCCTCAGAGTAGAGCAAGCGGATGTGCTCTTCGTCATCAACAACCAGGATCTTAGCCATAGTGTTTCCCTCCAAACTGCAGGAAGCTTTCTTGCTTTGAGTCGTGAGTCACTCAATTGTTTAGGGACCCTAATGCTGCAAACCTACTCCGTAGAAAAACGCGTCAGAGTGTGCCAGATGGGGCCGCGCGCAGGCTCGGAGAGGATGAAGCGTACTTGACCCCGTACGTGATATCCTGTCCGAGGCGAGCACGGTCTCAGATAGCGCTCTATCACGCGAGCGCAACGGT
>JAHEHE010000140.1:601-3913 GCA_024644725.1 Flavobacteriaceae bacterium
CTGCAGGAAGCTTTCTTGCTTTGAGTCGTGAGTCACTCAATCAGGGGTTACCATTTATTGAGCAGATAAGGCTTCGCTTCCTCGAAGATCATGCATTCGTTTTCAATGTATTCCTCAGCCTGTTGAATTGACATTCTTTCCGTTTTTTTTGCATACGACAGGGTCTTGCCTACAAAGAGAGGCACGAGTGATTGCAATAGAGATTCGCGCTCCACCACCTCGTTTTTGTAAGCAGCTGAATAACTGTAAAGAATACGAGCCCATATTTCCGAAGGAAAGCTGAAGTGGTCCAGAGGAAGCTCCCTGATCTCTTCCAATTTATTGTAGATGTTATTCTCCAGAAAGCTCTCCCAGAGCTGCTTATACTGGGCAAAGCCCTGGATAAAAACTTGGTGAAGCTCACCATACTCAATGTCGAGGGACGTGGGTGTCTCTACTTCGCCCATGCCGAAACCGTAAATTGCTGTCGGCTTGCTCCACTTCACCCTTGCCCATAAATCCTGAAAATGTATCATAAGGTTCAACAGAGTACCCACGATCTGAGAAAAAACCGGTCCAGAAGGCACGATGTTTCTGTCGTTTTGGTAGATTTTTGGTTTCCCTACAAAGGACTGACAGATGGGAATACCTTGACAAATAGCCAGGGTAGTCATCCAGAGGTCGACACCAAATTGGCCTACCATATCATTCCAACTGGGATGGTTGAGATAGGTCTCGGCCAGATTTACGGCAAAGGCAAAATCACCACCAATTGGTTGTCTGACTCGACGACCATAAAGGGCTCGGGTCAGTGGATAAACGATCCCATTGGCAACTGCACCATCGTACTTGTGTCTCACGTAGAGAGGGGCAACAAAGCCGAAGCCGGCGGAAATAGGCTCCCCGAGATTCTTGATCCACTGGGGTGTAATGCTCTCTATATCAGCGTCTAGCACTATCACCGCTTGGGCCTGAAGTTCTACTGCTTTGACTATTAGGTTTCTCAGGCTATAGCCGCGGCCTACTACTCCTGGAGGTGTCGACAGGTAGATCTTGGGAATCTCGCTGGGGGTCTGTAAAAACGCTTCCTTCGTTCCATCCTCTGAGTGGTTGTCACAGTTGATAACCACCGAATTCTTGTCACCAAAATGATCCAGCAGTCCTTTCGCGGCCTGCGCCGTTGGATGAGTGATGCTGTCAGCGTTGTTGTGCGAGGGTATGCCGACCACCCAATCAGCCTGCTCCACCTGCTCGGGATTCTCCTCAAATGCAAGCATAGATATGTCATTCACGGCTAACGTTCCTATCCCAAAAACATAGTAATTACAAATTATTGACTGCCTCCGCCTTATTACACCATCAGGGCCTAAAAGTAAACCATAACTTCCTTCTCTTCACCCATTATATATGAGAATTAGCTTATTAACTTAGCTACGCAAAAATCTCCTCTCCCCTTGGAAATTATGTCACAATTCGCCGAACCCGTCATTCCGGACGAGCTCCGCCTCGCAGAGCGAGATCCGTGGTTCGACAGGCTCACCACAGTGAAAGTGACGAATTGCGACACAGTCTCTTGAGGGAAGAGGGGACATGTAGTTATCCAGCGTAGCTAAATAAATAGGCGTTTATGAGAATTCGCCAGGGTTGACTTTTGAGGTTCCGCAAAAGTATGCTTCTCGCCAGCTACAGGCCTTATGTTAGCACTTACTTGATAGCCAATGAGAGGTGACTATGCTTCTGGAGAGAGAGCGAGAGCTTCTGGTTGCATACGGTAAGAAACTGATAAGCCACAGACTTACCACTGGGACTGGAGGGAATTTGAGTATCTTCAATCGTGAGAAGGGACTCCTTGCCATTACCCCTGCCGGGCTCGACTACTTCGACAGCAGGCCCGAAGATATTGTTGTGCTACAGGTTGATGGAGAAAGGGTGGAAGGTAAGCGAGAGCCTTCCAGCGAACTACCAATGCATAGAATATTTTATCAGCAACGGAAAGATATCAATGCTCTGGTTCACGTACATTCCAGATACGCCACCACCCTTTCCTGTCTCAACTGGGACTTGCCGCCAGTTCACTATCTGGTGGCATTTGCCGGAAATGAGGTAAAATGTGCTCAATACGCCACCTTCGGATCAGAAGAATTAGCTCGAAGCGCTTTCGAGGCCATGAAGGATAGAAAGGCAGTGCTGCTTGCAAATCATGGTCTGTTGACAGGTGGAAAAAATTTGCCTTTTGCTTTTGATCTCGCAGAAGTTATAGAATTTTGTGCAGAAATTTATTATCGCAGCAAATGTATCGGCGAGCCAGTCATCATCTCTGCTGGTGAAATGAAGGCCGTGGCAGAAAAACTCAAGTGGTATGCAACGTTAGGGTAAAGAGTGTTGATCCGGATTACAGGAGAGGGGAATGAAGGAACTGACGAGCGAGGAACGGGCTAAAATAGCCGCTGATTTGGCGAAACTCCATGGTGAGACCATAGCAAGGAGTACCAGCGAATTGTATGAGAAGGAAGTAGCAGCAATCGGGACCACTCTAACCTACCTTGATTGTGGCTGTGTAGTGCTACGGCCCTTTGACGAAAGTGGTGACATTATTGGGGATACCAAAACCCTAGAAACTGGAGATCATTGTTCTGTGGATCACACCGTGAGTCTGGAAAGCGTCATTCAGGCGGCTGCCCACAACTCCATTCTCTGGAAGGATACCCCAGAAGAGTTTGACCGCAAGTATGGCAACGAAAAGAGAATAGATATCGCCAGTAAGCTATTCCCCCCACCGCCAGAAGAGTAAGGCAAATCAGGGCAGGAAGAACTAGGCACGAAAAAGAAGGAGTCAGAATTCAGGTGTCAGGTGTCAGGGAAGAAAAACAAAAAAACTGAAACCTCAGTCTTTGTGATTTGGAATTTTTATTCCGGTAGTACTCCAAAACAGCTCGCCACCTGTACCGGCAAAGCCATTAAACTCTGCCCCCCGCAAGGCGGGATCCGAGACTGACCTTAAGGATCAGGGTCGCGATGTTGAATAATATTAAGCCCTTGCGGAACTCTAAATAGTGCTTATCTTTGTACGACCTTGCTTCCTTTTTGTTGTTATTTTTGGAGTAATTGCGATACTTGTCTCCCTTCTGGAGTGCATTATGAGAAAAAGTGTTCTTTTCGTCTGTTATGGAAACGCCTGTAGAAGTATCATGGCCGAAGCGTTGGCCAGGCACCATTGGGGTGAAAAGCTCGAGGTGGCTTCTGCTGGGGTGAGCGCTCTGGGCTACATACCTGAAGAGACCATAAAGGTTCTTGACGAGGTAGGGGTCTCCACCGACGGCCTTTATTCTAAAG
>JAHEHE010000141.1 GCA_024644725.1 Flavobacteriaceae bacterium
AACTGTTCCTCATTCACGCTTTCAACCGCGTCGGCGCCATTGGTGCAGGGAACCACCTCGTAATTCTTCTTTTCCAAAAAAAGCATGTGAGGTTTGAGAAGTTGAATTTCATCGTCTACCCATAGTATTTTACCTGAACTCATTCTAAATCAATTATGCCAAATTAGTTAAATGAAACCTTTATTTTTGTTGTGTTGCCCAGACACGCAAGGAAGGAATTTATTCGGAAAAGTACAAAAAACGAGCCTAAAATTTTGAAAAAACTCAAATTATTTAATGACCCGATTTATGGGTTTATAACGGTTAAAAACCCTTTGGTTTTTCAGGTCATTGAACATCCTTATTTTCAGCGCCTGAGGCGAATATCCCAGATGGGGCTGTCCTATTTGGTTTACCCCGGGGCTCATCATACCCGGTTTCATCACGTGATCGGCTGCACCTTTCTCATGCAGAAGGCCATAGAAACACTGAGACTCAAGGAGGTTGATATCAGCCCGGAGGAGGAAGAGGCTCTTTTGTTAGCCATCCTAATGCATGACCTCGGTCACGGTCCTTTTTCCCATGCACTCGAAGGTTGCTTCGTTCAGAGCATGGGGCACGAGGAGCTGTCCCTGAAGTTTATGGAATCACTCAATGAGCAGTTTGACAAAAGGTTGGAAATGGCCATGGCGATGTTCAAGGGAGAATACCCAAGGCAATTCATGAATCAGCTGATTTCAAGTCAGCTGGACATGGATCGACTCGATTATTTGAAAAGGGACAGTTTCTACAGCGGAGTGGCCGAAGGAAATTTGAATGCCGAAAGACTGATTTCCATGCTCTGCGTCAGAAATGATCAACTGGCCATAGAAGAGAAAGGGATCTATTCGGTTGAAAAGTTCATCATGGCCAGGCGCTTCATGTATTGGCAGGTATACCTGCATAAAACTGGACTGGCTGCAGAAAATATACTGGTCAAAATTGTCAAGCGGTCAAGAGAATTGATCCGGGCGGGTAAAGAAGTCCCGATGACCCCGGTTCTCGGCGTATTTATGAAAAATGAATTGACCTCTGAGTCGTTTGAAGAGAAATACCTGGAAGCTTATGCCAAACTGGATGACACAGACCTGATCCACGGCATGAAAGCCTGGTGCAATCATGAAGACTTCATCCTTTCCTACTTGTCGCGGTCCATTGTGAACCGCAGGCTTCCGAAGGTGGTCATGTCAGACAAACCTTTTAAACGGGATGAGATTGATCACATCAGAAAGAAAATAGGGACACGATTCGGTATCGATAAAACGGAACTGGATTATCTCGTCTATTCCGGGGAGGTCAGCAATTTGGCCTATAAGACTGAACCTACGGGTATTCGAATCGCCCTTAAAAAAGGAGAGACGATTGATATCAAAGACGCCTCGGCCTATGCAGGAATCGATGGTTTGAATCAGAAAACCACTCGATATTTTCTATGCTATCCAAAGAAGGGAACATAAATGATCAGGATTGGTCAATTTTTGTATTTTTGCAAACACCGGAAGAAAACGGAATAATAATTATCTTTTGAAATTTACGGCTAAACAAATCTCCGATATTCTCAATGGCACTGTGATTGGCAATCCTGAAGTGGAGGTCCACAAGTTGTCAAAAATTGAAGAAGGGGACCAGGGTTCGCTCACTTTTTTATCGAATCCAAAATACAATTCCTGGTTATACACGACCGATGCCTCCGTGGTAATTGTCAAAGAGGACTTTGTTCCGGACAAGGAAGTTGGAAGTACCCTGATCCAGGTGGATGATCCTTACCTGGCTTTTACCAAGATTTTGGAGTATTACAATCAGATCAAGCCCCATAAATCGGGTCTTGAGTCACCGAATTACATTGATAAAACTGCGACGTACGGATCAGATCTTTATCTCGGAGCCTTTAGTTATCTCAGTGCCAATGTCAAGATAGGGAAGAACGTCAAAATCTATCCCAATGTTTTTATCGGGGAAAATGTGATCATAGGAGACAATACAACCATTTTTGCCGGATCGAAGATCTATTCCGAATCCGAGATTGGAGACGATTGCACGATTCATTCGGGGACCGTGATCGGATGTGACGGATTTGGTTTCGCCCCAAAAAAAAATGGGGATTACAGCAAAATACCTCAAACGGGCAATGTCATCATCGAAGATAACGTCGATATTGGAGCGGGCACGACCATCGATCGGGCTACTCTGGGTTCGACGATTATCCGAGAGGGTGTTAAGCTCGACAATCAAATTCACATCGCTCACAATGTGGAGATAGGAAAACATACGGTCATTGCTGCGCAAACCGGTGTTGCCGGATCGACCAAAATAGGGAACAATTGCAAAATAGGAGGCCAGGTGGGAATCGTTGGCCATATCACTATAGGTGACAATGTTCAGATTCAGGCTCAATCGGGAATAGGAAAATCAATTCCGGACAATGAAACCGTTCAGGGAAGTCCGGCCATTCCTTATCACGACTTCAATAAATCATACGTTCACTTTAAGAATTTGCCAAAGATTTCTTCCAGACTGGACGACCTGGACAAAAAACTTGAAACTAAAAAATAACATTTCATGACTGTTAACCAGAAAACCATCAGTAAGGATGTATCCTTGGAGGGCATTGGGTTGCATACAGGCAATAAAGTGTCTATGACCTTTAAACCTGCGCCGGTTAACTCTGGATTCACCTTTGTTCGGACGGATCTAGAAGGACAGCCTGCAATAGAGGCACTTGCATGTTATGTAACAGACACTCAAAGAGGGACCAATATAGAAAAGAACGGCGTGGTCATCAACACTTCGGAACACGTGTTGGCAGCCCTTGTCGGATTGGACATCGATAATATCATCATTGAGATCGATGCCCCGGAGCCTCCTATAATGGACGGATCCTCCAAGTTCTTCGTCCAGGCCCTTGAAGAAGCAGGCTTGGAGGAGCAAGACGCGGAAAGAGAAATCTATGAGGTAAAAGATATTATCTCCTACAAAGACGAAGAGACCGGAAGCGAGATCATGATCATGCCATCAGACAAGTACGAGATCACGACTATGGTTGATTTTGGAACAAAGATTCTAGGCACCCAGAACGCGACCCTCGAACGCATCGAAGACTTCAAAGAAGAAATTGCGGACGCCAGGACCTTCAGCTTCCTGCACGAGATAGAAATGCTTCTTGACAACGATCTCATCAAAGGAGGAGACTTGAACAATGCCATTGTTTATGTCGACAAGCCCTTGTCAGATGAAACAATGAGAAAGCTGAGCAAGGCCTTCAAAAAGGATAAAGTGGCAGTCAAACCCAATGGAATTCTCGACAATTTGACCTTGCATTGGGCGAACGAGGCGGCGCGACACAAATTGCTTGACGTGATTGGTGATTTGGCATTGATCGGGACAAAGATCAAGGGAAAAGTAATTGCCACAAAACCGGGCCACAAAATCAATACGCATTTCGCCCGAAAGATGATGAAGCTCATCAAGATTGAAAAACGAAACAAAGTCCCGCAGTACGATCTGAATCAGCCACCCCTGATGGACATCCATGACATCATGAAGCTCTTGCCACATCGACCTCCCTTCCTTTTGGTCGATAGGATCCTGGAGCTGTCTGACCATCACGTGGTAGGAATGAAAAACGTCACGATGAACGAGACCTTTTTCGTCGGACATTTCCCAGGAGCACCGGTCATGCCGGGAGTACTCCAAATCGAAGCCATGGCACAATGCGGCGGGGTTCTTGTTCTCAGCACGGTGCCTGATCCGGAAAACTACCTGACCTATTTCATGAAAATGAACAATGTCAAATTCAAACAGAAAGTTCTGCCGGGTGACACCCTGATCTTCAAAGCTGAATTGATGATGCCGATACGAAGGGGAATCTGTCACATGCAGGCTTA
>JAHEHE010000142.1 GCA_024644725.1 Flavobacteriaceae bacterium
TCCTCATAGGTCCTCAACGGGGGAGCGCATTTGAAAATAGAGCCGTTTTCCAACAGGTCATTCTCGGTAAATGCCAGATAATGTGAGCACGTCTCGCCAGTAATATCTATCCCGTCCTGTATAGCTTTTCTTATTTCTTCAGCTACGTCCGGATGGCTTACATGACAGATATGAACCTTGGCCTGGGTCAGTTTGGCAAGATCAATAATGTTCTTTGTTGCCATAAGTTCAGCAATCACCGGTCTCGAGGTCAAGAAATCCCTACGCCCATTGCGACCTTCCTCTTGTGCCCGTTTTTCTTCCCACTTGATTATTGAATAATCTTCACAATGAAAACCTGCTCTTGCATCGAAATTTGTTAAAATTTCAAGTGCTTCTTTTACCTGCCCCATTGAAAGGCTTGAATAGTCTGGCGAAACTGGACCGATAAATGATTTAAAAGCTGTAACTCCGCATTCATCAAGTTCTTGAAGGGTTTTAAAATTGTTGTCCACTAATCCCCCCCAAAAACAATAGTCGACATAGGCATTCTCAGACACTGCGTCTTGCTTTTTCCTGAAGATAGCTCTATCAGTCAGAGCAGGTTCGTTTTGCATTGGCATATCAACAATGGTTGTCACCCCACCTTTTGCAGCAGCGGCTGTTCCATGCTCATAATCCTCGCGCCATGTGAACCCCGGATCATTCAGGTGCGCATGACTATCCACAACTCCTGGGAAAACCAATTTATCATTGGCATCAATAATCTCCCGCGCCTCAGCCTCATACGGACCATGCAAAACTGCTGATATTTCGCCCTTAGAAATAGCTATATCAGCTTTCAGTGTCCGCTCGGCAGAAACAACCGTGCCGCCTTTGATTAATAGGTCATACATCATAGGACTCCTCCAAGTTAGCATTACAGTGCGGGTAATAATCCTTCGCCACCCAAACTACTAAAATGACAGAAGGCACCTTTTCAAACTTGTCAATGTTTCTGTAATCATGCATCATGCATGATATATGATTTATTGCTTTACTAATGTCAAGCAAAATAGTAAGGTTGAGTGAAATGTCAGATCAAATATCTGAGACCATTACAGCGTAACTCTTTATAAATAAAGAAAAATATCCTACTAATAACAAAACATATTAATTCACTGACTATAGAAAATGAGATCAAAAAGACGGCACCCAAGCCTTAAAGATATTGCTTATGATGAAATCAAGGGCATGCTTTTTTCAGGTAAGCTTGTCCAAGGTGACAAGATAATTATCGACGAAATGGCTCGTACTATAGAACTGAGCATTACGCCAATAAGGGAAGCCTTGAATAAGCTAGAACAGGAGGGTCTTGTCGAGTCTAGACCCAGAAGCAGTTACCATGTTATTACTCTTGAAAAATCAGATATTGAAGAAGTCTATGATTTAAGGGTCCTCCTCGAAACCTACGCACTTGAAAACGCGGCAGAAAATTTTCAACTCTTCCCTGTAGAGAAGTTTAAAAAAATGAATGAAGCGGTATTGGAAAGTGGCGATTACCAGTCGTTCATAGAGTCTGACATCCTTTTCCACCAACACATCGTGAGACTGTGTAAACGCCCGATGGTTTCACGGTTATTTGACGGTATTTTTAATCTTGTCAGGCTTCTCTATGTTCCATCGGCTCAGCATAAAGGACGCCTGAAAAAAGCCTGTCTGGAGCACGACAAAATATTAAAGAAATTTGAAGAAAATGACCTTAAGGGTGCGGTGAAGGCACTAAAAACCCACATAATAAATACCAAAAAAATAGCTCTAAAAGTTTAAGAGTATCACCTGTAATCAAATATGAATAGACAGTTTACTCTGAGCGCCATGTATATCAATTTTTTATATAGTAGGGATGCCGAAGTCTGGTGTTGCAGAGGAATCGACATTGCCAACCACTGGATCGAAAATCATCCCCATGTCTAATTATTAACTGAAAAGGAGCGTCTCATGACAGATCATCCCGCTGTTCCGGATTACATCAAGAACAAGATCGACTTGGCAATTCCGCGGCTTGGTAGCAGCGTGGTATATGCCACCAACGATTTTTTTGCTGCCAAGGAGCGCCTCATTCAGTCTGCGAAACCGGTATTCATTCCCGGCAAGTATGATGATAATGGCAAGTGGATGGATGGTTGGGAGACCCAGCGGCGCCGTAACGGCGGGCACGACTGGTGTATTATCAAGCTCGGTGTGAAAGGCGTGATCGATGGATTTGACATCGATACCAGCCACTTCACCGGGAATTTCCCGCCGGCAGCCTCGATCGAGGCAGTACTGTCGGACAGTGAACCCAACGAGACCAGCGACTGGACTGAAATTGTTCCTGTCAGCAGCCTGAAGGGCAACTCCCATCATTTTGTTCCATCGCTAAGTGCGGCTTCCTATAATTACCTGAAATTGAATATGTATCCCGACGGAGGGATTGCCCGCCTCAGGGTTTACGGCCAGCCGGTTTGCGAGTGGAACAGGAAAGATATGGATCAAGTCTACGAGTTGTCGGCCATGAAAAACGGGGGAAGGGTCGTTGCATTTAACGATGCCCACTTCGGTGACCCATGGCAGATACTCACCGATGGCCGCGGACGGGACATGGGAGATGGATGGGAAACCAGGCGCCGTCGGGAACCGGGGAATGACTGGATCATTATCGCCCTTGGGCACCCGGGTATCGTCGAGAAGATCGAGGTGGACACCGCACATTTCAAAGGGAATTATCCAGACCGCTGCTCGATCATGGCAGCCCATGTTGAGAACGCCACGGATCAATCCCTGATTACCCAGTCCATGTTCTGGGAAACCCTGCTGCCGCCACAGAAATTACAGGCGGATCACATCCATGAATTTGGCAAAAAAAACCTGAGCCAACTCGGCGCGGTTTCGCATGTCCGGTTCAACATCCATCCTGATGGGGGAGTAAGCCGAGTCAGGATTATTGGTAAAATTATCTGAGGGACGGGTAAATGGAATTGCAGACCGAAATCGCTGTTCACACGGTCGATAAACATCGACGAATGACGAGAAGAAAGCTCGGCCTGAACAGGAAAAACGTGAGCCTATACTCTTACCTCAATTCTCTGTGAACGTTGTCATCTTTATCTTTACGTTAAGTGATTAAACGAGGATGTGTTTTTAGACAGGAAATAATAGGGCAGCCAATATGATGTGATGTAAAAGATACCCAATGCCAATATCTGCCAAATCCCAATCGTTAAAATTGTAGCTTCTTCCTGATAGCTTACCAGACCTACCGTTGTCTCAGACGATAGCTGTCCAGAACAAATCTATGAGGGGCGCCAACAACTATCGAGTAGTAAATCTAGCCGTGAAGTGACTCTATCCACCTAATCGCTTCTGAGTCATTCACCGTGCCAAGATACCTCTGGGTAGTGGACAAATCAGAGTGCCTCAGAATGACCTTACTCACAATTTCGATCGGCGTACCTGACCGTGAAGCATAGGTCGCAGCATGCCGTCTCAGATCATGTGGCCTGAGCTTTATACCCACCACTTCCCCGGCCCTTCTAACCATCGACCATGCTGAGACATAGGATACGGAAAATATTGACTCAAACGAGTTAATATTGTTTTCCCGTACATACTGCCTCAGCCGCTCAAATAGTTTGCGCGGAATGTACACCACTTCGTCTGGCCTTCCACTTTTAGGATTTTGAATGATCAATTTTCTATCTTGAATATCTTGCGGTCTTAATTTGAGTACCTCCCCTATTCTCATTCCTCCCCTAGCCATCAGTTCAAGTATCAGCCTGTCACGGATGTTGAGACATCTGAATATTATTTCATCAACGATGTCCTTATCAATTATTTGCCATTGGTTCGGTTGAGGGCGTTTGAAGACCTTCCTAATCACCGCCGAGCTGCATGGATTCA
>JAHEHE010000072.1 GCA_024644725.1 Flavobacteriaceae bacterium
GCAGGTTATATCAATATAGTTTTGAAGGAGCGAACCGACCAGGGCCTGAACGGATCATATTCATTATCCGCGGGTTATGGGAATGGAGGTACTACCAATAACAATATCAATTTCAATTACAGAAAAGGCAAGCTCAACTTGTTTGGAAACTACTCTTTTTTGTACAGAACTCAGGGTCAGGTATTTCAGTTTTCAAGGGAATATGAAAATGAGGAAGGAGATCAGTTATATGTATTGTCAGTGTCTGATCGCGATCCCATTCAAAGAAACCATAATGCCCGAATAGGTTTGGATTACCAGGTAAGTGAAAAAACGGTGGCCGGAGTACTTTTAAGCGGATATGACAACAAATGGACCATGGATGCTGTTACAGAAAGTACTGCTTTAATCAATGGTGAACCAGGTGGATTTGTAACCGTCTATAATGACGAAAGGAACCAATGGAGCAATATAGGAGTGAATCTCAACGTAAAGCATAATTTCAAGGAGAATGGTTTCATTAGTGCGGACTACGATTATCTGCATTACGACAATGAAAATCCTACGAATTATTTCAATGAATACTTTGACGGCGATGGATCTTTCCTATATGACGAAATACTGAAAAGTGACAAGTACACCCCAATTGACATCCAGGTGTTTGCTGTGGACTATAGCAATCAACTAAGTGACAAGCTCAAATTAGAATTTGGAATCAAAGGAGCATTCTCAAGATTTGAAAATGACGTGTCGGTTGAGGTGTGGGAGGATGATGAATTCGTCGAGGACCCAACTCTTACAGATAAGAGCGATCTAAAAGAAAGAATTCTGGCGGCGTATTCTTCGGTGGACTACAAGTTCTCTGACAAACTGAATGGAAAACTGGGTTTGAGATATGAGCATACTACTTCTGACCTTGAGACTGAGAAGGAAGGCACTGTAGTGGATAGGAAATTCGGGGAACTCTTTCCAAGTGCTTTCCTGAACTACACGGTAAACGATACTTTGAGCTTCAATGCTTCCTATTCGAGACGCATCTCGAGACCCTCATTCAATCAGATGGCACCATTTATAATTTTCTTTGACCCGAACACTTTTTTCGCAGGCAACCCGGCAATTCAGCCTTCTATCTCCAATACATTTGGCCTGGGAATGAATTATAAATCCTATGTCTTGTCTGCCAATTATACACGGGAGGAGGGAACCATTTCCAGAGTGGCGGAGTTTGATGATGAACTGGAACGGGTTATTTTCATCGCCGAGAACTTTGACAATGTCAATACATTCTCTCTTACTTTGGGAGTTCCTGTTCGCATAACCAATTGGTGGAAAACTCAAAACACATTTATTCTTGTGCATCGATATGTGAAAAGAGAGACCGATGAAAGTGTTATTGAGACGGATCAGTTCTCCTACAGTTTCAATCATACCAGTTCTTTTAACCTGGCGGACACCTGGACCGGTGAGATTAATTTCAACTACTTCAGCGAACGCGTCTTTGGGCCGAACACGGTGAATCCAAATTATGGGGTTAATATCGGTGTTCAAAAGAAATTTGATGAGAAATGGGGAACTTTGAGGTTCAATATCAATGACGTGTTTGAATCATTCATATTTGATATTCAGGCTGACATCCAGGATGAAAATGTAGTTACCAAAAATAAACTCGATTTCAGCAACCGAACATTTCTATTGACATACACCAGAAGATTTGGCAACAAGAAACTCAAGTCCTCTAGAAACAGGAAAACAGGTGCTGAAGAGGAGCGACGACGCGTGAATTGACTCGCCTGTCGGATGTGTATCTTCAGGACATCAGAATTGGAAATAGATGAACTGTTCCCCGGTTCCCTGGGCGATTAGAATCAAAAAGATCATCACGGCCCAGCCAACACCCAAAAGTGCAGGAGACATTTTGGAGGCAACTTCTTTCACATTCGTGTTTCGCATGCCCCAGTGAGTTAAGAAAAGCAGGGTAATTAGAGTCAACACCTGGATCATCTGAAAGGTCGGCAATATCTTTGCTCCTTCAGGATTCAGGAAAAACATCGATTTTATCATACTCCAGGCGGTCTCAAATTCTCTGGCCCTGAAAAACACCCAAGTGATATTGACGCAGGTGAAGGTCGTGAAGGCCAGGAAAATTCCGTTCCATTTCGTGATTTTGAACGGGAGATATTGTTTTTGGAGACGTTCCAGGATCAGATAGATGCCATGCAGGCCACCCCAGACAATAAAGGTCCAGGCCGCACCGTGCCAAAGGCCACCCAGCAGCATGGTGATCATTAGCGCAGCATACATGCGAGTAATCCCATGACGGTTGCCGCCCAGCGGGATGTAGAGGTAATCCTTGAGCCAGGAAGACAGTGAGATGTGCCACCGTTTCCAAAGATCTGAAAAGCCGAGCGAGGCATAGGGGTACATGAAGTTGTCCGGCAGAATGATGCCAAGCATAAGAGCTATTCCTATGGCACAGGTCGAGTATCCGGCAAAGTCAAAGAAAATCTGTCCGGAGAAGGCTAAAGTTCCGGTCCAGGCATCCAGGAAACTGAGGGTTTGCCCCGGCGAAAATACAGAGTCAGAGGTGCCTGCAAGCAGAACATCGGCTAACACTACTTTTTGAAACAACCCAAGGGTAAGCAAAAACAGACCCCATATGAACTGATTTTGTGATGCTTTTTTTGGCTCATAAAATTGAGTGATCAGGTCCTTTGCACGAACTATAGGACCGGCAACAAGCTGCGGGAAGAAAGTTACGTACAGGGCAAAGTCCAGGAAGGTTCGCGCGGGCTTGATCTTTTTATTGTACATGTCAATGGTATAGGACATGGTCTGAAACGTGTAAAAAGAGATTCCCATTGGCAGAATGATGTCCATCTTGTAGGGCTGGTATTCGAATCCTGCCGCATTGGCAAGTGCTATGAAGTTTTCGAGCAGAAAATCACCGTATTTGAAGAAAGCCAGGAAACCCAGGTTGACAAACATGCTTAAAAGAAGCCACATTTTACGCACGGCGGGTCGTTCTTCCTGGTTCAACTGATTGCCAGCCGTCCAATCCACCATCGTCGATATCCATAAAAGAATGATAAGCGGAGGATTCCACATCCCGTAAAAAACATAACTGGAAAGCAAGAGCATTCTCTTTTTATTGGTCCAGTTCAAAAGAGGTGCGTAATAGAGAATCAGGACTATCGTCAGAAAAAGAACGAAACTCAGTGAATTGAAAAGCATAGAAGAGGGTTTAGTTGTTGATTACCTGATCCTTGATCAGAATTCTGGCGAGTTCGGTTGAAAAGGTACTTGCGTCCTGGGCCGACAAGTGAGACCATTCAGGACAGTAAAACTGGTTGAGTTGTTCATAATCTTCGAAATGGTAGGCAGGTACATCCGCTGCTTCGACCAAAATATCGTAGAACTCTGTTCTTGGCATCATTTTACTTTCAACTTCCCGTAGCAATCCTGATGAAGGACATCTCACGAGAATGACATTGCCTCCTCTTGATTTGAATTCTGAAAGATCTGAAAGAAAGAATGATAAAACGGACTCTTTGTCGGGTGGTGGCCCTGATGCTGCTTGTTGCCCATAGAAGCCCCATACATTTTTGACCGTATTTGCGAAAGACGTATCAGTTGCAGTCCTCTCTGTCATTTTTAGATTTCTATCGATTTCGATTTCTTGAAATCTGTAGAATGGGGGCATTTTCATCCCTTCAAGACGGTCTCCAACTTGAATATTTCTGAGCAGAGTTTTGAGATCCAAATCATCCGCCCATAACTCTTCGTCATTAGCTAAAAAAGCAAGATTTTGTTGAAGCGGGATATCCAGAAAATGATTCAATTGATTCGCCAATGTGCGCTTTTTGTAGTAGTCGACCCTTGATTGAATTCTATGCCAAAACTCCGCATGTGGATTCGTTGTTGAGAAAAAGACAATGGGGGTTACACTGATAACAATATTGCCTGAATAATCAGTATTCTTTACAATATCGTGAAATGCTGGAAGCGGTGTTGTCCCTGGAGTAGCGAGTTGAATTGGGCGTGTCCCTGTTTCTCTTTCCCAATCATTGAGTTGAATGTCGAACAATAATCGAGAATCTCCCAATAGTAAAACATCTTTTTTTCCTGAATTTTCTACTTTTTCACGCTGGACTGCCCATAAATCTTTTGTTTCCTCCAAACCCGGTTGGTAGCCTTTGGAGCGCCAGTATAGTTCCCATGCGGTGATTGCTGCAATACCAAGAGCAATGGCAATGAGCAGAGATTTTTTGAGATGCATAAATTAGGTTCGGTTAGTAGATTTTTTATAATTAGTCGAGGTCAATATACCTCGATTTTTACAAAAAGGCAATACACGTATAATGAACATATTCCCCTTTTAACTCTATTCATACACGTGTATTTGCCAAATATCAGTTCAAATCCAATTATTTAAAACTAAATTGAAATTTGTTGAATGGTATCATTTTCTAGCAATAATTGCACTTGAGGGTCCTATGAGGGGCATAAGATCAATTCTTTTAAATCCGATCTCAGATACCCATCCTTTAAAATCCGATAGTGAAAAATCAAATCCACTGTCAGTCTCAATAAGCATATTGAGGGACATCATAAGTCCAAATGCATTTTGTCTTCTTTCGTCATCGATGATATTCTCTATTACCACAAGTGCTCCGCCATTGGGAAGAGAAGTATATGCTTTTGAAATCAGCATTTTTTTATCGTCTGTCCCCCAATCGTGAAGAACATTGCACATTGTGATCAAATCAGCCCGGGGCAATTCTTCTTCGAAAAAATCTCCTGGCGTCGCTTTTATTCGGTCACTTAAACCCAGGGTCCTGAAATTATCCTCGGCAATAGGCGCTACCTTTGGAAGATCATAACAGGTTGACGAAATATGAGGGTTGTTTTTAGCAATGTGCACACATAAGTTGCCGCCAGCTCCCCCTATGTCACAATGGGTTTTGAATTTTGAGAAATCAAAATTTCGCGCAAAATGATCAAAATTGCCTGCTTGCACTCCCCCCATCGCATGGAGAAACTCCCGAAGTCTATCTTCGTTTGAATAAATGGCCTCAAAAAGCGGTTTGTCTCCTTGTTTGCTTTCGTTTTGTGGTTTCCCGGTTTTCAAACCTTCCTCAAGATCATTCCAAAATCGATAGAGGCGATTGTTGGACATCTCCAGAATACCGCCAATATAAGTCAGCTTGTTCTGATCCAAAAACAAATCTGATTCATCAGAATTCTGATAAACAGCGTCTTCTTTGATTCCTTTTCTTTTGAGAAACCCTAAAGCGACGAGAGAATCAAGAAAATCGAAAAGTGATCTTTCATGTAGGCCCAAACGATTTTGAATTTCCTTTCCCGTCAGTTCGCCTTGGGCCAGGTGCGTGAATAACTTTAGATTAACCGCGGTAAGCAGGGTTTTGGAGGCCCAAAACCCCATACCAATCTGCATTATTTTTGACGGATCCGGACCCTGGGTCTTTGATTGACTCATGTCAAAAAAATTATGAAATTAGAATAATATGAATTTCAGCCAGCCTCTTCTTCGGCTTCGGCAGCGGCTTCGGCAGCTGCTTGAAGAGCCTGCATTTCATCGACGAACTCAGACATGTTCCAGAAACCGTATTCCCTTACTATTTTACCATCTGCAAATTCAGCCGAGATATGCACAGGAATTTTTATCTCCTTACCATTCGCTTTGAGGGTGCCTTTCCAATGTCCCCAGAAGTTTACCCAGGTCTTGCCGTCATCATCGATAACCTGCTCCAGGACCATCTCATCTTTGTCAAAACCATAGTTCGACAGGTTGGAAAGCGTGTTGACATGGCCTTCCTGAACCTCTGCAGGCGAGGCAGATGTATCCCAATTGTTGTGATAGATCTTGGCCGTGTCTGCAAACATTGCTGTCCAGGTGGCCCAATCGGCTTTTTCATAGGCATCGATTCCTTTCTTATACGATGATATTTCGGGGGATGAAGTGGTAAATCGAACGGGATGCTTTTCCTGGCAGGCAATTACAAAAAGGCCAGCCAGAGCTAATAGAATTAATTTTTTCATGGTTGAGTATTTAAAGATTAGGTTAAGGTTTGGTTTGTTGATTGAACTTATTTCGCTGGAATGTATGCCAGGTCAGGACGCATCCAGCCTCGTTTTTCCTCCATCTTTCTGGTGTGCTTACGGAGTTCATTGAGCAAAGGTTCAAAATCACCCTTCATCAGTTCCCAATTCTCGTCTCCACGCTTTGCTCCCTGGGCTTCTCCTTCAGCTGCGACAGCTACCATATAGAAGGTGCCCATGACTCCAAATCCTGACTTGTAAACCCGGTAATGCATTTTGGAATTGTTCTTTTCAAAAGCAGTCTTCATCTTCTTCATGGTTTCGGCAAAACCTTTGTCATTTTCAGGAGTGACATAATTGTAATACATGACACGATAGTTTTCTCCTTCGACGGTTTGTGAGATTCCGCTGGGTTGATAAGAGAGATCTTTATGCAGATAGATGATGTAATCACCGTGTTTGTTGTAGGTTTCATTGTATCTCGCAAAAAGAGCTCCGGTCTTTTCGGCACCCATCTTCTCAGACAGAGTGGCAAATCCGTTGTTGTCCAGGTCTGCCATGGATTTTATGGGAGACACATACAGGTAGGTGTTATCATTCATCCGAAGAGTAATCCATTGAGTTTCCTGAACATTGTGTTCCTTGCAAGCGGCAACGAGATCTTTGGTGACTTTCTCATAAGTGTCGGTCATTCCTGGTTTTACTCGATCTTCATGGACCCAAAAAGCCTGGGAGCTTTTTTCTTCCTGAGCCAGGCCAAACAAAGGCGCAAGGATCAATAAAATCAGGGGTAATAAAATTCTTGATAGTTTCATTTTAAAAGGGTTTTAATTAATGGTTATTGGTTTTTTTGTTTTCTTCTATTCCAGAACCGGTGGGCTCAGAGTATGTCCCAATTGCTGCATCAGCGAGAGCTCGTTGTAATACACCTGTTCAACTGCGATTTTTCCTTGGTCATCAAAATCCATTCGTGTTATTCCACTGATCTTAATTCTTTTTCCGGTAGGAGGTAGTTCGCCAAAGACACCTGTATTTGAACCTGTAATGGTCCAACTCAAATATATTTCGCTATTATCAGCAATCATATGGTCCAGCTCCAGCTTGAGGTCCGGAAACCCGGTAAAATATAACTGCATGTTCGCCTTCAACTCATTTCTTCTGGAGGCGAGTTTGACGCCATTGACCTGGCGAACCAGGTTTTCAGAGAAGTAGATGTCTATGGCATCGAGATCCTTTTCATTCCATGCTTTCTCCAAAAAAGCAGTCAAGGCTGCTTGGTTCTTTTTTTCCTGGCCTTCAGGTTCAATTTCATTTTGAGGATCGTTGCATGAGACCACAAGCAGGAAGACAGAAAAGGTGGCAGCTATGATTTTCAGCATACGAAAATTATTGGTTCAAAGGTGATATGCCCATGCTAAATTAGTTAAGACGATTGCTGCACTCGAAGGATTTAGGACAAAGGGTCGGGATTCTTGTCCGAAGGCGTCCATTTATTTATCGGAAGGTATTGATCAAATATTCGTAACTTTCTACGGCTGAGTGAATAAAATAGGCCTGTTCATGATAAACTTTCCAATCCTCAATCTTGCCCTTGCCCTGATTTTGACAATGCCTTTCACAGCACTGTTTTCTCAGCAGTCCGAATCCGACAGATCGACGTGGTTGGTCGATACAGACAGAGATCCGATTTACAAGAAGGTGTTTGTCGATACCGACAACTTCGGCCCGTCTTATCTCGATACCCTTGAGGCGGCTTACCCAAGGGTTCCTGTTGATTCCGTCAAATTCTCTATACTCAATGACCTGGCCTATTATTGGCATACCCGGAACCTGAAAAGGGCATTGGAACTGACGCGAAAAGGTTTGAAATTGACCCGAAGCGCAGGGAATAAATTGTGGGAAGGCAGGTTCATGATCACGGAAGGAGCCGTGTTGCTTCGGATGGAAGAGTTGGATTCGGCTAATGTGGTGCTCGAGCAGGCCAAATCAAAAGTACAGGTATCCGATCTTCCCATGTTGCTTACCCAGCAGGGATATGTCTATGAGAGAAAAGGTAATCTCGATAGGGCAACGGAGCTGGCCTACGAGGCACTTAAACTGTCTGAAGACCTGGATGACAAGAAAGGGATTGCCGTTTCCTACAGCGATTTGAGCAATCTCTTTTGGAAGCATGAAAGATTCGAGGAGGGACTGGAATTTGGGCTCAAGTCGATTGATTTATTCGAGTCACGGGGGCTCAATGACATGGATTATTGTTTTACACTTTTTGTTGTAGGCAATAACTATTGGGGCCTGGGACAAAAAGAGGAGGCCTCTAATTTCTTCAATCACAGCATTGCCATGGGCGAACGCTATGGGTTTTACAACAACCTCAGCGACGTGTATATTGAACTTATCAATATGAATGCGGAATTAGGTGCATTTGAAGAGGCCATTTTGGCAGCTGATAAAGCTGTGGAATTCGCTGAGTTAATCGACAATGATTTTTTGCTTATGAGATCCTACCTCTCCCTGGGACGGATGCAGAACCTTCAGGGAAAGTTTGAATCGGCTGTCAAAAGCTTCAGAAAGAGTCTTGAAGTAGCGACCCCCGAATTCGGAGACAAGTTCTTTTTGAGTCAGGTTTATGAGAGCCTTACCCGGGCATACGCAGGAACGCATAACTATAAGGAAGCCTTTCAAGCTTTTTCGGAATATGATCGTTTAAAGGATGAGATGTTCACGGAAGAGGCGGAAAAGAAGATATCCTCTGTTCGAACCCAGTTTGAAGTCGCCAAAAGGGACAATACCATACTCGATCAGGAGCAAAGACTTAAAAAACAGAAGTCAAGTCAGACAATGATCTCTGTGGTTACGGGCTTGCTTACACTGCTCCTTGTTCTGCTTTATATCACATACAGCAACAACAGGAAGAAGAATGCGCAACTCGAGGAGCAGAACCTGGAAAAAGAGTTTCTTTTGAAGGAGATCCACCACCGGGTAAAAAACAATCTCGGAATCGTATCGAGTCTCCTCGATCTTCAATCTGCAGAGATGAAGGATCCGAAGGTAGTTGAGGCGATTCACGAGAGTCAGAACCGGGTTTATTCGATGAGCATGATCCATCAGAAGCTCTACCAGGGCAAGAACCTTTCGGCTATTGAGATGAAGGATTATTTTCTCGAGTTGAGTGATCACATACTGGATTCTTTCGGCCTGAAGAACCGGATCGAGTTCAGCTTCGATATGGATGAGATCGAATTGGACGTCGATACGGCTATTCCCCTGGGGCTCATTGTGAATGAGCTGATCACCAATGCTTTGAAACACGCATTTCCTAAAGATAGCAAGGGGCGAATTGATCTTTTTTTCCGAAAGACAAGCGATAATACGATTCTACTTGAAGTTGCTGACAACGGCGTCGGAATTCATGAGATTGTGCAGAAAAAGGAAAAGCGAGGTGGCTTCGGGACCAAGCTCGTCGGTCTTCTGATTCAACAGCTCGACGCTAAAATGAATCGAATCAGTGACAAAGGGACTTCCGTCCGCATTGAATTTAATTTAGCCTGAGCTGGCTTATTGTTAGAAAGTTTGCAGCCGGTTGAGCAGTTCGTTTCTAAGGTTCTTGCTCATGGGTATGGCCTTTTTGCCAATCACGACGTGGCTGCCCGCAACCTCATCGACATGCTTTAGGTTGATAATATAGGACCTGTGGATTCTGAGAAAGTGCTCTTTGGGGAGTTTCTCATCGATCTCTTTCAATGTCATTACCAGAAGACACTCTCTGTTTTTTGCATGCACCTTGCAATAGTTTCTGTCTGCCTCAAAATAAAAGATGTCATCGATCAAAATTTTGATCATTCTTTCATTCTTTCTGACAAAGATGCTTTCGCTCTGCACATAAGGCGACTCGCAAAGAGTATCCGGACTTTTTTTGTCACCATTCTTGCCCAGGCGGTCAATTGTGAGCTCAATCGCGTGTTGCAAATCCAGTTTTTTGAAGGGTTTGGAGATGAAGGCACTGGGATTGGTGGCTTTTGCCCTTTTAAAATGCTCATCATCGGTATTTGCCGTCAAGTAAATAACAGGCAATGGGTATTCATTTTGAATAGAAAGGGCGGTGTCAACTCCATCCATATGACCTTTGAGCTGGATGTCCATGATGATGATGTCGGGTCGGTTTTGTCTGACATGATTCAAGGCATCCTCACCCTTGGAAATGATTCCGGTCACCTCATACCCGAGTTTGGACAATTGCAGTGAAATGTTCGCTCCAATGATCATTTCATCTTCAACAATCAATATTTTGTAGGGGGATTCCATATATGTTCAGGCTATTGGGGGTTCAATATCATGTGGATCTAGCATTGACTTTTTTCATGGAAAGAGCGATCACGGCACCGCAGACTCCGTAGAGAAAAATATACCAGATTCCATCAACGAGAAGAGCCGTCAAATCATACAGATTGGAGGTTCCGTACATGATCATCGTCATTCCAAATCCGGCAAACAAACCCGCGAGGGCTCCGAAACGAGCCCCGCTGGACAGGTCGTGATTTCCATTGGCCCATTTAGCGTAGAGAAAAGTCAGCGCAATGGCCTGAACAACTGTTCCGAGAAAAATAAAGATCATGTCAACTTCCTCTTTTTGCACCCCGGTTGCTGATCCGGCATGGTTTTCAAAAAATTCAGCTGCAACTACTCCATAAAAAACGTAGTTGAGAAAAAAGAGAATCAAAAAGCTCGCCACGACAGCGACTAGGTTAGGCAGTGATTTCATGGCTTGGTTATAATTAGTTCGTAATGAATCGAATATAGTGAAAATTTCACAGATTGACAAGACGGTGGTTCTTCGGAATGAATTGAAGATGGAGCAGATGAGTTTCATCTTAGGCATTCCCTTATGGATTCAGCTAAAAATCGTATTTTTGTTTTGGACTGAAAAGGTTTAAAAAATGAATTTAGAAACAGCCAAAAAGGGACTTGATGATGTGGGATTTCTCGAGGTGGAAACCCCTGAGGGCATGGACTATGCAGCTGAGATTGTCAAGCTGAAGAAAGAGAAGAATGCGGTCATTTTGGCTCATTACTACCAGGAGCCTGCAATTCAGGATATCGCTGACTTTGTCGGTGACAGTTTACAGTTGTCCTACAAAGCCAAAGAGGTGGATGCAGACTTGATTGTGTTTGCGGGAGTGCATTTTATGGCCGAGACAGCCAAAATTCTGAATCCAACTAAAAAAGTGGTTCTGCCGGATCTCAATGCCGGTTGTTCGCTTGCAGAGGCTTGCGAAGCCGAGGATCTTAAGGCGTTCAAGGAAAAACATCCGGATCATCTCGTAGTGACTTATGTAAATACATCTGCTGAGGTCAAGGCCATCAGTGATATTTGCTGCACTTCTTCAAATGCAACCAAGATCATCGATTCAATCCCTGAGGATCAACCCATCATTTTTGCACCTGACAAAAACCTGGGGGCCTATATCAACAAAGAGACAGGAAGAAACATGCTGCTTTGGGAGGGTGCCTGTATCGTGCATGAGGCCTTCTCCATCGACAAGCTGATCAATACACACAAGGAGCATCCCAAAGCGCATATCATAGCGCACCCGGAATCCGAGGAGCATATTTTGAAGACAGCAGAGTACATCGGTTCGACTTCGGGTTTGATCAACTATGTCAAAACCAACCCGGCCCAGGAATTCATTGTGGCAACCGAAGCAGGTATCCTGCATGAGATGCAGAAAGAAGTCCCTGGCAAGTCATTGTATCCTGCCCCGGCCCATGAAGACAATACTTGCGCGTGCAGTGAATGCCCTTATATGAAAATGAATACCATGAAAAAGCTCTATCTCTGCATGAAGTATGAGCTCCCTGAGATTCATGTTCCCGAAGACATTCAAAAAAAGGCATTGATCCCGATAGAACGCATGCTCGAAATTTCCTCGAGGTAGATGGCCGTGTTCCGATCAGATATACTTGTCCTGGGTTCAGGAGTCGCTGGACTCACTGTCGCCATTAAAACAGCACGTGCTTTGCCCGGGAAAAAGGTCATTATTGCCACAAAGGCAGAAGAGAGTGAATCCAATACAAAATACGCACAGGGTGGAATTGCTGCGGTTTGGGATCAACTGGATTCTTTTGAGGACCATATTGAGGATACCATGGTTGCCGGAGATCATCTCAGTGACAGGGAGGTGGTTCGTATGGTGGTTGAAAAGGCCCCGGATTGCATGAGGCAGCTCATGAGCTGGGGAGCCGACTTTGACCAGACCCTTGAAGGAAACATCGATCTCGGAAAAGAAGGGGGGCATTCGGCACATCGAATCCTGCACTATAAAGACATTACGGGGTTTGAAGTCGAAAAAACACTGTTGGAACAGGTAGCGATGCTTTCCAATATAGAAGTCTTGCCCTATCATTTTGCCATCGATCTGATCACTGACCATCATCTCCCTGAAGAAGAACGCCAAAAA
>JAHEHE010000143.1 GCA_024644725.1 Flavobacteriaceae bacterium
GCGAGTTGCAATTCTTCAATTTGAACATATACCCTTCGGGCAACAGCCAATTTCCCAAATTCACTCCCTTGAGGTGAATTCGCTCCCCCTGGGCCGAGAAGATTTCTTTGCCCTCCACGTAGGCAAATCTCTTTTCTTCCTTATCGGACGCGCAGCTCACCAAAAGCGTCAATGCACATAGGATACCTATCAATCTCATGTACTTGTTTTTAATGATCTCAATACCGCTGTTAATTATTTAGTCTTCAAACTTCAAAGTCTTTCTGATCTGAATGAAACGAGGATGTTTCAGCATGTCCTCCTTGTAGAAAACATCGGCATTGAAAAGATAACTTCCCGCTTCCTTATCTTCAAGACACCTCTCTGCCCAATCCAGGGCCGTATCCAGGTCACCCTTCATGTAATAGACGAAAAATACAGCAAATGGATCTTTGTAGTTGTCTTCGTTCACGCGGTCCAGGAACTTTTGAGTCAGTTCAGACCTTTTCTCTTCGTTTCCGCATCTCGAATAGATAAAAATGAACACAGACTCGAGAAGCTCCGAGCTCCATTCACCGGTGAGCTCCCTGGCCCACGTAACATCGTCTTGTGCCAGTTCGCATTTTCCCTGGAACATTCTTGCGTAGCCTCTTTTCATGTATCCCCAGATCCAGTTCGGGTGCAAATCCAGGGCTTCGCTAAAGGCAGCCTCTGATTCTTCAAAGTTTCCGGCAAGCAAATGAACCCAACCCAAATTGTGCAGGCTGGATATGGAAATCGGATCCAGGGAAATAGCTTTGTCAGCTAAAACAATCGATTCATCAAATCTTTTCATGGCCGCGAGAAAGGCAGAATACCGAATATAGGCATTGGCGTTGCCCGGGTTGATCTCGATGGACTTTTTATAGGATTCTTCTGCCCCATCCCAGTCGAACTCTCCATAAAACTTAATCGCCCCATCGACGTAATACGCTTCCGACGAGTTCGGATTCAGGGCCAGGGCGGTTTGTACAGCAGTTCGAGCCTCGTTGAAGATTTCTTCCCGGCTTGCCGTGGAAAACATCGCTTGAATGATTTTCTCATTGGCAATCGCAACATAAGCAGGTGCAAAATCCGGATCAATCTCAATGGCCTGCCTAAAATGATTAAGTGCCCTTTCAGCCTCCTTCTGCGTGGAACCATAACTCAGGGCCCGTCCCTTCATATAATGGACCTTAGCCTCGGGATCGACCGGCTCCTCTACAGAGAGTTTTCCACTTTCTCTTTCGATGGCACTCGGAAATGTTCGAATCAGTGAGGCGACAATCTGCTCTTCCAGTTCAACGATATTGTCGTTCTCGTAATACATCTTTTCGCCCCAAATCTGCACTCCTTCCCAAAGATTTATCAGTTGACAATTGACAACCAACTTGTCGCCCACCTTGTCAACTCTTCCCGACAACATCAGATCTGCGCCCAACTTTTCTTTGACGGCTTCAGAGTTGCGCTCTGATTCCTCCAGGATGAAGGTGGAATTTCTCGATAAGACCTGTATGTCGGCATTCTTCGATATTCGGTTGATCAGGTTTTCAGGGATCCCATCCGACAGGTAGACCAAAGAAGAATCCGAAGATCGGTTCTCAAATGGCAGAACCGCGAGCTTGTTGAAGGTGTGCTGCCTGTCAGACGCCTCTGACCTCGTGCTCACTTCACTATGGGTCCAGTAATAGGCACCGCTGAACACCGTTAGGACCAGAACAATACCGTAAGCGGATTTTTCCAGGGTTGTGATTTTTTGAATTCCCTTCTCACCGTGGTTCCAGTTCCAAATCACTGAGACCACAAATCCACCGATCAGCAGGATCATTGACAGGGTCAGGAATTTCGGGTTGAGACCCAAATGGTTGCTGAAGAATTCAACGGCCTGGAGAAGTACAAAGGCCGCAGCGGGATACGCCACAAAGGACTTCCATATCTGACGCTTGCTAAGATTCTCCCAATACTTGTTCATGATCCGGTTGCTGATGCTCCAAGATACGAAAAAACCTCAGCTGAGCTGAGGTTTAATAATATTCGGGGTACTGATCTTATGCCTGGGTTCAATTGAGCATGGCTCCCATGCCAAAAGCCGTCAGGAAATTGTCAAAATCTTTTTTGACGTTTTCATTGGCCTGCTCAACAAACTCACCCGTTAGGGCATCAACAACAGTTCTAAGTGGCCTCTCACCTTTGGGGGTATCGATCAATTTGAAAATCGCATCAGGCACCATTTGAGGATTTGGTTTCACTTGCTCAAACATTTGCATCATTCCCTGTCCGACCTGGTCAGGCACATTGGCGAGGTCTCCATATCCTTCAACAACCTCAGCATCTGATCCGTTTGCCGTTTTACTGAAAATCTCTGTGGGAAACGCTCCGGGTTGGATGATGGCCACATCCACACCCAGGGGTCTGAGTTCATAGTGCAAGCCTTCCGACAAGCCTTCCACTGCAAATTTGGTGCTGTTGTACACGGTCATAAAGGGTGCGGAGAACCTTCCAAGCCCGCTGGAAATGTTTATGATCAAACCATCTCCCTGGTTCCTCATGGTTGGCAGTGCATTCTTGATCGTACGCCAGGTGCCCAAAAGGTTCACATTGAACATCGCTTCAACGTCCTGCTCAGAATACGACTCGGTGATTCCTCCGCCGTAGTAACCGGCATTGTTGACAAGTACGTCAAGTCTTCCCTCCTTTTGAAGGATCTGGGAAACACCTTTCTCAACGCTCGAAGAGTCGGTCACATCGAAGTCGATCACTTGAATGTTTTCGATGGCATTCAGCTCATCCGCTCTGGCTTTGTTCTTCGATTCTGTGTTTCTCATGCTGGCGTACACGGTGTACCCTCTTTCTGCGGCTCCTTTTGCGGTTAGATATCCAAATCCACTGTTGGTTCCTGTAATTAAAACTACTTTTTTCATACTACTCAGTTTAAATGTTTTGATTAAAAGTTACCCAAAGTTACTATTATTTGTTACTTTTTGTTACTTTTGCATGAAGAATTGATAAAAAAGTGGTTACCTTGGGGTAACAAACAACAAACTATGAACAGCTGCAGCAATCCATTGTGTCCATTGACCCAGGCCCTGACCGTCATCGGTGGGAAATGGAAACCCATCATCATCTATCAGTTGTACCGTTCCTCCAAGAGATTCGGTCAATTGAACGTTGCCATACCCGGAATTTCAAGAAAAGTGCTGACTTCCCAATTGAATGAGCTGGTCAATGACCGTCTGGTTACCAGGCAAGCCTTTGCTGAGAGTCCGCCGCGTGTTGAGTACTCTCTCACTGAGAAAGGCAAAGAGCTCATCCCTGTGTTCTCCTCCATTGCTGACTGGGGAGGATACCTCGTGAAAGAATACAAGGAATCACTGTAAAAGTAATGAAAGTAAAAAAAGCCCTGAGAAGACGGCCAGATGCGCCCATGACTTATGTCAAGTATATATACAGTAAAAATACGAAAATAAATTTCGTTTTATATTCGAATTAATCTGGCTTTACCAGCTATAAATCACTTGTTAAGACTTTATCTTGTTTAATTCCTTCAGATCACCCGCATCCTTAATTTCAATGCTGCTGTCTTCAAAGTCATCCCCGATTTCCTGATATCTGCCCCCGAGATGCTTGGACAAGAACATTTCTGTAACTGCGAAAAAAGAAAGATTATTCTCAGGCCTGGCAAAACCATGTCCCTCATCTGGATACAGAACATAGGTAACCGGAATTGACCTCTGGTTCATCGCCTCAACAATCTGATCCGATTCAGATTGTTTCACCCTGGGGTCGTTAGCTCCTTGACCAATAAGAAGCGGTTTTTGAATGCTGTCCACGTAGGTCAGTGGTGACCTTTCATTTA
>JAHEHE010000144.1 GCA_024644725.1 Flavobacteriaceae bacterium
CTAGCCCGGATATTTTATGAATTGCTGTCGCGAGACCATGAAGATGGCTGTGCCACCGGGCAACCGTCCCGCGGTACCGCGGGATTGGTTCCGAGGCGTACCTGAACGGTACGTCGCAGGGACCGACACCCGAGGACGCCAGGAAGGACGGCCATATCCGTGGTCGCAGTCACGCCAGGGCGTGAATTCATGAAATATCCGGGCTAGATCTTAAACCTGAGCACTTGTTGTTAGTATACACCTGTGGCTTTGTCAAGCCTCTTGGTCACTAGTCCTTGGTCATTGGTTAAGTACTTCAAGCTATCAGCTGTGAGAATCCTCCCCCGGTGCTCTTGTCTGGATATCCCACAAAATATTGTGCCAGAGTGGAACCCAGCCGAGTGTGAATGAAGGGATGTAATCTACACTTTCGCTTTAGCCGAGTTCGAGTTCAGATTTTTCACCCTAATCCACATTTTGTTTTAGCAAGCAATCGGAAACCTCGATACAAGGAACCACGCCACCTTGGGCCATTTCAGACATCTTAAACAACGTATTTACGGCTTACCCTCTTCAGTCTAGCCTTCAGGTAGATTTACTGTTGAAATAACAATACATGTGCTAGAATACTCGCCATCATTATTGCTGAAATGACCAGGTAAACACTTTTTAGGGGGAGGAAGAGGATGTTAAAGGTCAAACGTGTCGGGATCGCAGCTATACTCGTTGCCTCCATCTGGTTTTTGAGTGCCAGTGCAAGCAGCCAGACAAAGACGCGAGAAGTAGCCGAAACGGTGAATCCAGCAGAGGAAGTAAACCGTTTTGACAGCGAAATAAGCAACGCACAAAAAAACCAAGTCAATGTCTTGGCACCGATCTCTTTCGGTAAGGCTGAGAAATACCTCAATGATGCCAAGGAAGCATGGGCGGGTGGAGATGAAATTTCAGAAATTCTTGAAGACATCACTTCTGGGCGTATACAACTCCAACGTGCTGAGGAGATGGCGCAAGTGGCGAGGACAACATTACCCAGCGTTATCAAAGCTCGTGAACTGGCCCGTGCTGCAGGCGCTACCAGTTTAGGTAAGGATTATGTTAAGGCAGAGAAACAGTTTCTCAAACTCACCAAAGCGATAGAGAAAAACGATCTCAAGTATGCCCAAAATAACAGGGATAAGGTTGGCGCTGCCTTTGACCAACTTGAGGTGCGAGCTATAAAAGAGCAGAAACTCGGCGAAGCTCGCAAGTTAATCGATCAGGCAGAGGAGGAAGGCGCAAAGAAACTGGCACCGCAGACTTTGGAAATTGCTGAACAGAAATTAAAAGATGCAGGTGTATTTATTACAGAGCATCGTTATGAAAGAGAAAAGATACAGCAGAAATCCAGCGAAGCACTTTTCCAGGCCGAGCGTCTTCTTGAAGTGACAAGGCAAAGTAAAAAGATAAAAGAAATCGAGCCCGAGGAGATCAGTCTTTGGGTGGAGGGAATTTTGAGCAAGACAGCGAGCACGCTTTCTGCTCCTGACATGCGGAACGAATCGTTTGATACGCAACGTGAAAATATTCTCGGCTCAATTAGCGCACTCCAAGAGGATAAGCAATTCCTTGCAAGCCAGGACAAAGCTCATGTAGAGGAAATTGAGTCCTTGAAGCAGCAAATTGCCCTGTTGGAGGGGAAGACTAAGGAGGAGCAAGCAGCCATAGAACGCTTGGAGAAAGAAAAGAGGTTCAATGAACTTTTCAATGAGGTCACAGGGTACTTTAGCGCAGGCGAAGCGGAAGTATACAAACAAGGTAATAGATTGATAATACGGTTAAGAGCAATCCAATTTCCGGTGGGTCAGTCGATTATCATGCCTGATAATTACGGACTATTAAGCAAGGTTCAGCGAGCGATTAGAACCTTCGGTGAGCCAGAAGTTGTAATAGAGGGACACACGGACACGGCAGAATCAGAAGAGGTCAGTGAACACCTCTCGCAGGAACGGGCTGAATCGGTGCGTAAGTACTTGGTGGCGAATCAAACCCTACCAGAAGACAAGATTGTTGCTGTCGGATACGGATCAAAACGTCCTTTGGCATCCAATGAAACTGAAATGGGGCGTGCTATTAACAGACGAATCGATGTAGTTATTTCCCCTACTCCGCAGGCCGGTTAATCGCCCTATCACAAGAGACGGGGAAATTCTTACCGCGCCAAGATTAGAGAAGCAAGGCTTTCCATAGCAGGAAAGCCTTATTTTTTCCTTCAAGCTTTAATTGGAGACTGTCTCCTTAATTATTTACCATTAGCCGCGTCTACTAAGAGTCTCTGATCCGGGTAGATAGTTCCGCCAAGCGAAAAGTTATTTAAGCTACGCAATTCTTCAACTGTCAATCCATAACGACGGCTGATACCCCAGAGTGTCTCACCACTACGCACCGTATGATACCGCCTCTTGCCCCCTTCCATATTATCCCAAAAGCCTCTCTTGGCCTGGAGTTCAAAGCTCACCCGAACCTTCTTACTTTCTCCCGGAATAAGACGTAATGAACTAGAAGGAAGAGCTAAGGGAACTTCAACTATGTGTTTTTCGTCTTTTGGTTCTATCCGGTCAAGGTCGATGTGCTCAGTAGATAGACTGTTCGTTTTATGGAGTACCGATACCGCTCCACTCACCTTCACAGAATTTGGTTTTACCTTAACCTTTTTAATCTCATATCCAGCAGGTGAGGCGCCAATAAATTGCGGTTTGACAGCGAGTTTCTTCTCGGCGCGGTGCTCAAGCTCCACTTTGATTTTAGCTGGTGTCACGCGCACGACCTCCAAGCCTAGAGGCAGTTCAATGCTGTTTTGATTCAGCACTACTTGATGAACACCATAAGTTTTCCCCTTGAGATCTATAAAAGCTCCAACCTGCTCGGGCTCAAGGGCACTAACCAATCGACGTTTGCCGGAAATTTGTACCTCAACCTTCTCGGCGGATGTTTTCATAAGTTCCAGACTATCTGGGATGTTACGAAAATCAATTGGGGTAGTGGTAGTGATAAGAGAAAACTGTCCTCCTGAATAGACTCCCCACACCAATGATACCATCACAAAGGTCAATAATAGACCACCGGCCTGAGCAAGCCAAATACGTCGTCGGCTCTTCTTTGGTTGTTTCTTCGGAAAAACTCCCACAAGTAGCCTGCCCAATGCATCTTTCAGTTCCTGTGGTTGCTTCAAAAACCTTACTTTGCTACGGGAAACCAAAGAAACCTCACCGCGTTCTTCCGATACCACCAATATAACTGCATCACTTACCTCGCTGAGGCCGATAGCGGCACGATGTCTGCTGCCAAAATGATGTGACAAACCCTCCTTTTGCGTGAGCGGTAGAAAGGTTCCAACTTTCGAGATTCGATTTCTACGAATAACTATGGCCCCATCGTGGACAGGACTTTGCTTGGCAAAGATACTTTCTATGATCAGTGGATTGAATCTTCCGTCTAGAGCAAAACCCTCACGTATATAGGGCTCTACACTATCGCGGTTTTGCAGTACTATTAACGCCCCCGTCCTTGTCTTTGAGAGCTTGAAGACGGCCTGAACTATGAACTCAACACTCATTCTTCGCGTTTCTGGGGAACGGCCAAATAGAAGCCGGATTGGGTTGGTTTGAATGAGTACCTCACGGATTTCGTTTCTGAAAACAACGACAATGACAAGTACAGCAACCGCTCCAATGCCCTGAAAAAACCAACTGGTGAGGACAAGTCCGGCAGCCTTAGCAATGCCCTGTATCACCCAGAGAAATATAAGACCCAAGATTATCTGAAGGGCAATGGTACCCCGAAAGAGAAGAAAAAGCCTGTGGAGGATAA
>JAHEHE010000019.1 GCA_024644725.1 Flavobacteriaceae bacterium
GACTAACCTTTTGAGGATCGATTTTTCCTACATCACCCGTTCACTACAAAATCTCTTCCAACAATTTGATGTACAATTCTATTCCTTCATCGAGCTCTGAAACATACAGGTATTCATCCGCCGTATGCGATCGAGGAGAGTCTCCGGGTCCAATTTTCAAGGAAGGACAACTCAAATTTGACTGATCGGATAGTGTAGGTGATCCGTACAAAGTCCTTCCCAATCTTTCTCCCGACTTAACAATCGGGTGCTCCCTGGGTATGGATGAGGAATTCAACCGAACAGAACGGGGAACCACTTCAACATCTACACTCTTTTGCACAATCTCCACCACCTCTGGATTCGAATAGTGATCATTTACCCGAATGTCCACCACGAAGTGGCAAACAGAAGGCACCACGTTGTGCTGATTGCCCGCTTCGATCTGCGTCACAGTCATTTTAGTATCATTGAGGGTTTCAGATATCTTGTCAAATGTAAAGGTCTCGAACCACTTTATGGCCTTCATCGCCTTGTAAATCGCATAGTCTTCTCGAACATGCGCAGCATGACCCGCTGTGCCTCGTGCGTAGCAATCCAGGACCAGAAGACCTTTTTCAGCGATCGCCAGGTTCATTTGGGTGGGTTCACCGACAATCGCAAAGTCAATCTCGGGGAGTTTGGGAACCACCGAGCGAATCCCGAGCTCCCCCGAGTTCTCTTCTTCTGCTGAGGCCAGAAGAATAAGGTTGTACTGCATGTTTTTCCTACTATAGAAGTGCAAAAAGGTGGAGATCAAGCCGACCAAGGCCCCTCCCGCATCATTCGACCCGAGACCGTAGAGCTTATCATCCAAAATCTCTGCTTTGTGCGGATCACGCGTGTATCCCTTGTTGGGCTTGACCGTGTCATGGTGGGAATTCAGCAGGATGCTGGGCTTTGTCTTATCAAAATCTTCGTTGAAGGCCCAAACATTATTGTTTTCCCTTATCGTTTCAACACCTTCTGACTGCAAAAAAGCTTCAAGGAGATCAGCCGTCTTGTCTTCCTCTTTCGAAAAGGACGGTGTTTCAATCAGATCCATCAGCAGATGTATAGCTTTATCTTTCAGAGTATCTTTCATAAGGTGTCGTTCATAAGGTCAGGGTTGTGTGTTTTCTTTGCGGATCCTTGAGCAATTTGGGGCTGCCAATGACCACCCGGGATACACCTTTTTCAAGGGCCTCGAAACAATTCTTCAATTTGGGCAACATGCCTTCGGCAATTTGACCGTTCGCCTTCATATGCTCATATTTTCTGGCATCAAGATGCTCGACGACCGAATCCTTTTTCTCGACATCCTCAAGCACCCCGTCTTTTTCAAAGCAATAAAGCAGTTCCACATCCAATTGATCGCTCAGACCTTTTGCCAGCTCGCTGGCGATGGTGTCGGCATTGGTATTTAATAGCTGGCCCTTTTTATCGTGCGTGATGGCGCAGAAAACAGGGCTCAGCCCAGATCGCAGCAAGGATTCGATCATACCCGAATTCACCGCATCCACATCACCCGCGAAACCGTAGTCAAGGTCTTTCACCACTCTTTTATGGGCCCGAATGCTGTTGCCATCTGCCCCGGAAAGCCCAATGGCATCGCAATCGAAACCTTGAAGCTTGGAAACTATCTTCTTGTTCAGCAAACCGGCGTACACCATGGTAACCACATCCAAAGTTTGCTCATCTGTAATTCTTCGTCCACCTGTCATCTTCGGTTCAAGGCCCATGGAGGCAGATACCTCGGAAGCAATTTTGCCACCCCCATGCACAAGTATTTTGTATCCTTCAAGGGCTGCGAAGTCTTTGAGGAATAGATCCATCTCAGTCGGGCTGTTCACTACATTTCCGCCAATCTTGATGATGCTCAGCTTGTCTTTCATGCTTTTATCTTTGATCGATCACTGTCTTTTGACCGTACATAAACTATTGACCCTTCATTGACTCAAGAATCTTCATTAAAACCAGTTGGGCCGAATAGGTCCTGTTATTGGCCTGTTCAATGACCAGGGAGGTCTCTGAGTCGAGCACCTCGTCACTCACCACTACGTTTCTCCGCACCGGAAGACAATGCATGAACCGGCCGTTATTCGTGAGAGCCATCTTTTTCTGGTCCACCATCCAGGTGGGGTCCCGGCTGATGACCTTTCCATATTCATTATAGGAGCTCCAGTTCTTGGCATAGACAAAGTCGGCATTCTCAAAAGCCTTGTTCTGATCGTGTTCAATCTGCACTCCTGAAGCGATCTCGGGGTTTAATTCATAGCCTTCCGGATGTGTGATGACGAAGTCCACGTCCTGCTGCTTCATCATTTTCACAAAGGAATTCGCAACGGCATGAGGAAGCGCTTTGGGATGTGGAGCCCAGGTCAGCACGACCTTTTTTCGAGCTTTCTCATTCAAATCGTTCTCATCCAGGGTAATGGCATCAGCAAGGGCCTGCAACGGATGAGCCGTTGAACTCTCCATGTTTACTATGGGCACACTCGCGTGCTCTTGAAAGCCTTTCAGGACGACCTCAGCTTCATCTCTTTCACGGTCTTGCAAAGAAGCAAAGGCGCGTATGGCGATGATGTCACAATACTGGGAGATCACTTGGGCTGCCTCACGAATATGCTCCGATTTCCCCTGGTCCATAACGGCTCCATCGAGGTATTCCAGGGCCCAGCCCTCCTTGTCAAAATTCATCACGATACAATTCAAGCCCAGATTTTGAGCGGCTTTCTGCGTACTCAGCCGGGTTCGCAGACTTGGGTTGAAAAACAAGAGGCCTATGGTTTTTCCTGCACCCAGCTCCTGATACCGGAGTGGAGCATTCTTGAGTTTTCTTGCCTGAGCTACCCAATCCTTCAAACTATTTATATCGTCAAATCCTAAAAAGTCCATTTCTATAATTTTCTTTAAAACGGGTCCATCTAAACTCCATCGATTCGTGTAAAAGCGACCTCTTCATGCAAGGCCTTCAGGATGAAATTGTCGAGAAGCCCGTTTACGATCCAGGTCTCAATACCTGCCTCCTGCAAAATCTCAGCAGCCTGGATTTTCGATTCCATGCCTCCGGTTCCCTGGGAAGATTTCCCCTGTGCGATCTCCTTTTTCAGTTTATCGAGATCCCTCACATTTTCTATGGTACATTTCTCTACCTGATCAAAACTGTCTTTGGTATAAATTCCGTCGGTGTTGGTGGCTATTATGACCAGATCTGCTCCCAGCAGTCTTCCGGTCAGGGCCGCCAACTTGTCGTTGTCACCAAATTGGATTTCCTCGGTGGCTACGGTGTCATTTTCATTGATGATCGGGATGTAACCGTTCTCCAACAAGACATTGATCGTATTGAGGATGTTCTTTCGGGAAACCTCACGATTGAAATCATCATAGGACAAGAGGCACTGGGAGGTCAGAAGACCCAACTCCCTGAAATTCTCCTGGAAAATGCGCATCAAATGAGGTTGACCGATTGCGGCCAGGGCTTGTTTTACATTGATCTCCCGGCCATCGGATTCCAGGTTGACAAACTGCCGGGCAACGGCAATTGCACCGGAACTGACGATGACAAATTCATATTCATCCTTCAGATCGGCAATTTGCCGGCCAATGTCTTCGATCTTCCCACGGGAGATTTGGTTGGTCTCCCGCGTAAGGGTATTGGTGCCTATTTTCAGCAATACTCTTTTCTTATCGGATCTGCCCTTCTCCATATACATACCATTTGTTTGTGACCAGGTGCTCCAATCCAATGGGACCCCTTTGATGTAACTTATCCGTGCTGATCGCCAACTCCCCACCCAGACCAAATTGGAATCCATCGGTGAACCGGGTCGAAGCGTTGTGATATACCGCTGCGGCATCCACCTGATCCATGAATTGGATCGCAAAACTTTCGTCTTGGGTTATCACCGTAGCGGAATGCCCACCACCATAGGTATTGATTCGATCAATCGCCTCTTGCTCTGATTCAACACTGTCAATCAGTATTTTGTAATCCAGGAATTCCTCGTACCAGATCGGGTCTTCCTTTCCTACGGCCGTCTCGGATCCGGAGCTCAATTCAAGGCCCATCAACATTTCAACTCCCTTCTCTTTAAGAGCTACCTGAAGATCAGCCACAAATTCCTCAAAGTTGGGAAGTTTACTATCAATCAACACCTTGTCCAGGGCATTACAGGCCGAGATCTTATCGGTTTTGGCATTCACGATGATTCGAATGGCCGTTTCCGGATCCGCTTCACGATGCACATAGGCAAAGTTGTTCCCGCGGCCACTGACGATCACCGCGCAACTGGCATTTTGTTTGACGAACTGGATCAGCTTATCTCCTCCCCTGGGGATGATGAGATCCACCTTCTCTGAAGGGTTTTTCAAAAATTCCTGGGTCTCCTGTCGATCCAGCTTCAGGTACCTGACCCATTCGGGGTCAACCGCATTATGTCGCAGCGCCTCGTGCCAGAGATCAACGATGGCTCGATTGGAGTTCAGTGACTCCTTTCCGCCTTTCAGCAAAATTTTATTGCCAGACTTGAAAGCGATGCCCGCGGCCTCGACCGTGACATCGGGCCGTGATTCGTAGATGATCAAAACGGTTCCAAACGGAGCGGTTCGATTCTGTATCTTCAAACCATTCTCATGAACAAAGGAAAACCGCTCCTTGCCCAAGGGGTCCTCCTGGCTCGCCAATTGAGAGAGGGACGCAATCATACCCTGAATTTTGACCTCATCCACCTTGAGGCGATCGTACATGGCCCGGTCATTTGGATCATAGCTGCCCATATCTGTCGCATTCGCAGAGAGAATCAACTGACTCTTCTCCTCCAGGAGACTCGCCATGGTTTTCAGTACCTCGTTTCTTTTTTCTATGGATAGCGTGGCTTTCATTGAATCTTTTATATCCGTTTCATTCATCATAATTTCTAGAATCAAGTATTCTCATCTATTTTTTTAACCTTCAGGCGGGTTCTACTTTCAATAGAGCTTCCAGCGCATCCGCAAAATGAGCCAGCTCTTCTTTTGTGACATTCAGGGGAGGTAGTATTCTCAATAACCTGCGATTGGAAGAACCTCCGGTAAAGATCCTCTTCTCATGAATCATTCTCTTACGTAAGGCGGCGACTTCAAAATCAAATTCCAGGCCCATCATGAGACCGCGACCTTTGATCCTTTGAACCCCGGGCAGGGATTTCAATCGTTCCTTTAAAAACTTACTGAGCACTTCGACGCCCTCAATCAATTGTTCCTTTTCGATGACTTCCAGAACCGAAAGTGCTGCTGCACAGGCCAGGTGATTTCCACCAAACGTGGTGCCCAACAGGCCAAAACTCGGCTCAAATGAGGGTCCGATCATCACGCCACCAATCGGAAACCCATTGCCCATGCCCTTGGCAATCGTAATCAGGTCCGGTTGAATCCCGTGATGCTGAAAAGCGAAGAATCTGCCACTTCGTCCATATCCGGATTGAATCTCGTCTAAAATAAGTACCGTGCCGTATTGTCGACACAAGGCTTCCAGTCCTTTGAAAAACTCTGTTGTGCCTTCATCCAGGCCGCCGACTCCTTGAATTCCTTCCATAATAACGGCCGCTACATCTTTTTGAGCCAGCACCTTATCAACTGCATCCAAATCATTCAGGGGCAGAAGCTCTACCTCGTGCTGACGGTTCAGCGGTGCATTGATTCGCTCATTGTCGGTGACAGCGACGGCGGCCGAGGTGCGTCCGTGGAAACTGTTCGAAAATGCAACTACTTTGCTGCGACCCGTGTGAAAGGAAGCCAGTTTCAAGGCATTCTCATTAGCCTCAGCTCCTGAATTACACAAAAACAAGCTGTATTCTTCACAACCGGATAATTGCCCTAGCTTCTCCGACAAGGCCTCCTGTATTGGGTTACGCACGGAATTCGAATAAAACCCTAAGGTCTCAACCTGTTTTTTCACCGCCTCGACATAATGAGGATGGCAATGACCAATGGAGATTACCCCATGCCCTCCATAAAGGTCCAGGTACTCGGTATCGTTATCGTCATACACATTGCAACCTTCACCCTTAACCAGGGTCACGTCATAAAGTGGGTAAACATTAAACAGTTCCATATTTTCAAATCTGGTTTATCTTTTCAAACGAGGTCACCAGGCCCTTGATAATCGAGGAACTCAGGCCCTGATGCTCCATCTCATTGAGTCCTTCTATCGTACATCCGCTGGGTGTCGTCACTTTGTCAATTTCCTGTTCGGGATGACTTTGAGAATCGATCAAAAGACTCGCGGCCCCCAGGCAGGTATGCATGGAAAGTTTTTGTGCTTCCTCGCTGTGGAAGCCCAACTGAATAGCGCCCTGGGTCGTAGCCCGTATCAAACGCATCCAAAATGCTATTCCGCTGGCGCAGATGACCGTGGCGGCCTGCATCAGCTCCTCTTCGATGAGCATCGTCTCGCCCAACGCATTAAAGATCTTCTGCGCACATTCCACTTTGTCTTTGGCATTCCCATTGGCGCTGATGCAGGTCATCGAGTGACCCACTGAAATGGCAGTATTGGGCATGCACCGGATCACCGGCACATCGCTCCCGACAACTACTTCAATCTCGTGGATTTTACGTCCGGTGGCCACCGAAATCAGGGTATGCTTTTTTGGATTCAATTCCGGTTTGATCTCCTCGAGCACCTCGTGCAATTGGGCGGGTTGAACCGCAAGAATGATGATGTCTGAGTACTTCACGGCACGTCGGTTGTCTGTAGTGAGCTTAACCACTGAAACCTTCTCCAAGTGGTTGAGGGAGGACAAATGCCTCTTGGTCAAATAAAGGGATTTGCATTTGATCTCCTTTTTCTGACTTAAGATCCCGAGGGCAATTGAATATCCCAGGTTCCCGACTCCGATGATTGCTATTTTCATATGATTCTCTTTTAAAAAAAGTTCGCTTTGAGCTCCAGCCCGAGTTTTCTTTCCAAACCAAACATCAAATTCATGTTTTCTATGGCTTGCCCGGAGGCACCCTTCAACAAATTATCTATTACGCTGGTGATCAATAATTTATTCTTGTGCTTGTGCAAATGGATCAGGCATTTGTTGGTATTGACCACCTGTTTCAGAAAAACCTCGCGCCGGGAAACAAAGGTAAAGGGCGCGTGTTTGTAAAAGCCCTCATACAGCTCAAAGGCGGCCTCCAGATCTTGAGTGAATTCCGTGTAGGCTGTTGCAAATATCCCCCGGCTGAAATTCCCCCGGTTAGGGAGGAAATAGATCTCCCGGATCCAACCCGGTTGCAACTGAGATATCGACTCCGAGATCTCTCCCAGGTGCTGATGCGTGAAAGCCTTGTAATGAGAGAAATTATTGTCCCGCCAGGTAAAATGGGTTGTTTTGGACAAGGACACGCCCGCCCCGGTTGCCCCGGTGACTGCATTCACGTGAACGCCATCCTGAAGCAAGCGTTGAGAAGCCAGGGGCAGCAGCGCCAGTTCTATGGCCGTGGCAAAACATCCCGGATTGGCCAGGTATTTTGTCTTGCTGATCTCAGATGCATTCAACTCCGGGAGGCCGTATACAAATTCCATGTCGCCCAGCACCCGGTCTTCTTTCAAACGAAAATCATTGCTCAGGTCGATGATGTGCGTCGCCTCGGAAAACGAGTGATTCTCCAGGAATATTTTTGAATTTCCGTGACCCAGACAGAGAAACAGCACGTCTACATCCGAGTTCAATTCCGAAGTGAATCTAGGCAGTTCTTCTCCTTCCAGGTCAGCATGCACCTTGGCTATCTCGTTGCCAGCATTGGACGTTGAGTGTACAAAATCCAACTCGAGCGCCGGATGATGCAGGATCAAACGGATAAGTTCTCCTGCCGTGTAGCCCGCGCCACCGACAATGCCTGCTCGAATCATGATTCCTGGTTTACGTGGTTGAAGATCTTTCCCTGGTTCGATGAGATTTTGATGAAACCCTTGGCGTCAGCGGCCGTCCATCCTTCATTGGTCTCCCCGTAACTCGCAAAAGATGCGTTCATGAGATCGTGTTCGGAAGCGATTCCATCCAGGGTAAATCGGTACGGATGCAGGGTCACAAATACATCTCCGCTCACATTGCGCTGGGCATCCTCTAGAAAAGCCTCTATGTTTCTCATCACCTCATCGAGATACTGGCCTTCGTGCAGGAGCATGCCGTACCAGTTGCCCAATCCATCCTTGTGATGTTGTTGCCATTTGGTCAAGGTGTGTTTTTCAAGCAGGTGATGGGCCTTGATAATGATCAACGGTGCCGCGGCCTCAAATCCAACCCGCCCTTTGATCCCAATGATGGTGTCTCCCACATGTATGTCCCTGCCGATTGCGTAGGCCGATGCAATCGAGCTGAGTTTCTCAATATTCTCTACCGGGCCTCCTTTTTCATCATTGATCGCGACCAATTCACCTTTTTCAAAGGTGAGCTTTAGTTTTTTCCCGTCTTTCTCCGTCAGTTGACTTGGATAAGCTTCGTCAGGCAGGGCTTTCTCTGAAGTAAGTGTTTCCACACCTCCTACACTGGTTCCCCAAAGCCCTTTGTTGATCGAATATTTCGCTTTGGCCCACTGCATGTCCACCCCGTGATCCTGCAAAAAGGAAATTTCTTCCTGTCGGGATAGCTTCTTGTCTCGGATAGGGGTTATGATTTCAATTTCAGGGGCGAGGGTCTGGAAGATCATGTCAAACCGCACCTGGTCGTTACCAGCCCCTGTGCTTCCATGGGCGATATATCCGGCACCGATCTTCTTGGCGTAATTGACAATCTCGATGGCCTGAATAATCCTTTCGGCGCTAACCGACAAAGGGTACGTATTGTTCTTCAAGACATTTCCATAAATCAGGTAGCGCACCACCTTGTTGTAAAAGGTCTGTACCGCATCGATTGAGGTATAACTGCTCGCACCTAATTCTTTGGCTTTGGTTCCGATCTGCTCAATTTCCTCAGGCTCGAAACCGCCTGTATTGACGCTTACGGCATGAACTTCATATCCTTCTGTTTCAGACAAATATTTTGCGCAATAGGAAGTGTCCAAACCTCCGCTGTACGCCAGGACTAATTTTTTCATTTCTTTTTGATCTTGTTGTTTGATTTCTTTAAAAATAAGGTCTGCTTGATTCGTTTCAAACGGCTCAAAACTCCTGAATCAAAGGGGTGTTTCTGTACCTTTTCCTTTGTACCGTCGTAGAGCATTCCGGTGCAGAGGCACATCTTTTGGTTCGTTCTCTGCAAAACGTCATAGTTCTGGCAGGTTTGACATCCTTTCCAGAATTCAGGGTCGTCTGTGAGTTCTGAAAAAGTAACGGGCTTGTAACCCAACTCATAGTTGATCTTCATCACAGCGAGTCCGGTCGTGATCCCAAATACTTTTGCATCGGGGTATTTCTTCCGGGAATGATTGAAGACCCGGGTCTTGATTTTTTTGGCCAGGCCCAATTTTCTGTAGGAAGGATGAACAATGAGTCCTGAATGTACCACGAAATTCTTCTCACCAAAGGTTTCTATGTAACAGAAGCCGGCGAAGTTCTGCCCATCCAGGGCGATCACGGCATTCCCGCTCTTCATCTTACCCTCGATGTACTCGGGGGTACGCCTGGCGATCCCGGTGCCTCTCTGCTTGGCCGAGTCGGCAATCGTGTCGCTTATGATCTGAGCGTAGCTTAAATGATTTTTGTTTGCAATAACGATCTCCATCGCGTAGAATTAATGAATAATAGAAAAAAACTGTAAATGGCGGAGATGGACGCACCTAACTCCAAAATCTGGAAACACCCTTACGGGCGACGACGGCGAGGAGTAACATTCACAGATAGGGCCTGGCTGAATGCCTTAGCTGAAGAAAACGTGTCTGTGAATTGTCCGAATTGCATTTTTGAAACTTTGGTTCCCGAATGTTTCTACGGGATTTCATTTTCAGCAGCAATATTACGACTTTATCCGGTAAGGCAAAAGAAAAAATGATTTTTTTCTAATAGATATTTCCATTCTTTAGACAATCGTCACTATTCCATTTGTTTTCGGAACGTTTCCTTTACAAAATTCACAATTTCTTTCACTTCTGCCATTTCGGTCTTTAAAATCGATGCTATTTCTGCGAAACTGAGCTTTCCAAGAATGTACAGATCGACAATGTTGGAGGTGGTCAGCGGCAACTTGTAATAGAGCTTTCTGATTTCTTTGCGATCCTGCCAAAAACTCTCACTCTCGGATGTATCGAGACCAAAGAGCACTTTCACCCCTTCTTCCTCTTCATCATAGGGCAGTGAGGCGCCTTCCTTGTCATTCAAGTGATAGGAAATATCATCCAGGTCTTCGTTCATGATCAGATCATTGTCGGCATCCATGGTGAAATTCTCTTCCAATTGTTTGAGCTCATCCTCGAGAATGAGTTTCGTACTGATCGAGTCCTTGTGCCATTCTTCGGATTCAAGCAACTCGTTCATCCGGTCAAAGGTGAGCTTGAACATGACAATTCTGAGATCGTCCTGATTCAATGATTTATGAAGACCCTCCTCGTAGACCTTGAGCACAACTTCATCAATGATTTCATTGGATTTATACATGTTACGGGGAAATATCCCAAGGTTTTCAGCAACTCGAATGCGTTGCTTCACGTAGGGATGCAACAACTGAACCGTCGACAAGGTTTTCTTGTCGGGGCTTTTACCTGCGTATTCTGAATTAGATGTCATCATAACTAGTCCTTTTGTTACTCTCATAAAGTTACAAAATAACCTGAAAAACACCTTGAAATCGAGCCGGAAATACAGCTATATAGACCCTGAAATCTGCTAGTTTTAAACACTTTTCAACATTTTTGCCATTTCAGCGGGTTCCTGTGTTATTTTTGACCTTAGCCATGTCGAGAAGAAATGAAGAAAACACCGTTTGAAATATCCGTTGCCGGACGATCCCTACCGGGCCATTTGTATCCCTTGCCGGACCCTAAGGCCGCGGTACTCATCGTGCACGGCATGGGAGAATACGGGAGTCGATATGAGAGATTCGTGATTCCTCGTCTTTTGGAGAATGGGCTCTGTGTCATCACCTATGACCAGTTCGGTCATGGCTCAATACCAGGGAAGAAAGGTCATCATCCCGGATACGAATACCTGCTTGAAAGCATCGACAGATGCCTGGATAAATCAAAACAAACGTTTGGCGATCTGCCTATTGTCCTTTATGGACACAGCATGGGTGGAAATGTTTCTTTGAATTATATTATCGACCGGCCAAAAAAAATAACTGGAGCTGTGATTAGCAGCCCTTTTCTGAGGCTTTCTTTTGAGCCACCGGCCTGGAAGCTCGCCTTAGGAAGGATCCTGGGAAAAATACTTCCATCCGTCACCCTCGCCAACGAGATCGACGCGGGAGCCATATCCCAGATCCCCAAAGAAGTTGAGGCTTACCTCAATGACCCGTTGATACACGATCGCGTAAGCCCCGCTTATTCCATCGCTTTTATGGAAAAAGGAAAGCAGGTGATCGAACGAGCTCGGGAAATCAGCATCCCCGTGCTCCTGTTGCACGGAACTGCAGATCAACTCACTGATCACAGAGCCTCAGAAGAACTGGCTGAAAAAGCCGGGGATCATGTGGAGTACTTCGAAGTCGAAGATGGATATCACGAGCTACATCACGACCTTAAAAGACAGGAAGTTATGAATCATATTTTAAGTTGGATTGACAACTTGATCAAAAATGAAAGGGTTACGGATGAAAATAAGGATTGAACGAAATTTTATTCTATTTTTACCGTTTTTATACGAAATGCGAGAAAAAAAGGGAACCCCAATGAACATGAAAGAGATCGTATTGGGCTTGACATTAAGCGTGTTGAGCATTACAGCGTTTGCCCAAAATGTTGAGTTGACCGCTGCTGAGGCGTCCAACCCCATGGTGTCGGAAGGCACTACTTTAGAGAACAAAACCATGGTTATCGACTCGATCGAAGTGGATACCGCTTTGGTTGCGGAAGGAAAGATCAACATCATCGATCATATCGAGGTGAGTGAATTTGACCAGAAATGGTTGGAGACCCTCAAAGCGAATGTGATTGACAGCAGCCTGGTTATCAGTCCGCAAGATACAATTGAAAAACTGGTTATCGAGGATTTGCCGACCGAACTGCTTAAGGAGCGCATTGCACACCTCAACAGCCAGACGCCTTTCAATTTTGAATACAATCCTTCACTCGAGAAAATAATCAAGCACTACCTGAAAAACCGGCCTCAGACTATGGCCAATCTGATGGGAAGGGCCAAGTACTATTTTCCAATGTTCGAGGAACACCTTGCCAAATACGACATCCCCATGGAGATCAAGTACCTGGCGATCGTCGAATCGGCCCTGAAACCCAATGCCTTGAGCAGGGTTGGTGCCAAGGGATTGTGGCAATTCATGTATGGTACCGGAAGCATGTACGGACTCAAGGTCAGTTCCTATGTGGATGAGCGCTCAGATCCGATCAAAGCCACAGATGCGGCCTGCCGATATCTGAAAAATCTCCATTCGATTTTCAATGACTGGGACCTTGCACTGGCGGCCTACAACTCAGGGCCCGGAAATGTGAACAAGGCCATACGACGTGCGGGTGGACAGAAGAATTACTGGAACATTCGGCACTTTTTACCACGAGAAACCGCAGGGTATCTTCCAGCCTTTTACGCCACCTATTACCTTTTCGAATATGCTGAGGAACATCAGCTCTATCCGAGGAACGAGCTACTGAACTCTTTCGAGACAGACACCGTGGTTGTGAAGCAACAGCTCACCTTCGACCAGATCAACAAGATCTTCGGGACGGATGATGAACTCCTCACTTTTTTGAATCCACAGTACAAGCTAAAGATCATTCCGGTGATCAAGGACAGGAACTATACCCTGACACTTCCGAAATACCTGACGGGAACTTTTGTATCCAATGAAGATCAGCTCTACGCCTATGCAGAGGCGGAAGACGCTAAACGAGAAAAGCCACTTCCCAAATACTTTGAGGCCAACGACCGAATTCGATATCGTGTTCGAAACGGAGATTACTTGGGTAAGATCGCAAATCGATACGGGGTTTCTGTAGGTAGCATCAAAAGGTGGAACGGCTTGAGAAGCGACAATCTGCGGGTTGGGCAGCGACTCACGATCTATCCAAGACGGGCCGTGGCCACTGCGACGCCAACTCCATCGAGCAGCTCGAAAAAAACGGCCAGCACAGAAAAAGGCAAATACACGACCTATACCGTTAAAAAAGGAGACTCCCTCTGGCTGATCTCTCAAAAATATCCGAAGGTTTCAGTTGCACAATTGAAAGAATGGAACAATATTTGGAGTAGCAAAAGCCTCAAGCCCGGTACCAAGCTCAAGATCTATTGAGATCTGAACTTCCCGGAAGATTAATTCACCTGATATGAGAAATTTTCTCCCCCTGATTATCATCATTTTGATGATCAGCTCCTGTGCCAAGAGTGACAAGATCACCCTGGTTGAATCCACTGGCCGTATAAACCACGTGCTAATCGTCATGAACAATGAAGACTGGGATGGCAAGGTTGGAGACAGTTTGAGACAGATCATTGCCCAACCGCTGCCAGGACTTCCCCAGGAGGAATATCCGTTTACGGTGAATCAGGTGGACCCGATCACTTTCAACAGTCTTTTCAAAAGGAACAGAAACATCTTATTCATCGGGGTCGATACCTTGGAGCATTTTTATTCCAATACCAATCTCTATGCGAGCCCCCAGCTGACCCTTACTGTATTGGGGAGAGACAAAGACGAGCTCATTGACAACATGATGTCCCATGGGGAAGAGCTCATCAGCACCTTCAAGGAAAATGACATGAGGCTGTACCAGTACAAAGTGACCCGGGACGCCTATGAGACCAATGAGATCAACACGTTCAACAACCTCGGGCTGGAATTCAAAATTCCCAAGGCTTACCGAGTGGTGGAAGACACAGGTGATTTTATGTGGTACCGGAGCACTATCACTCGGGGTTTGCTGAATTTGATCGCTTACGAGATCCCGGTTCAGAATCTGGATTCTGTGAGTGAGGATGATCTGATCCGCTATAGGGATTCAATCGGAAAAACCTATGTTCCGGGTCAGTTCGACAGTACATATCTCGTGACGGAAAAACAGGTCCGGCCCATTGTGAAGAAGGTCAATGTCGGTGGCAGGGAAGCCCTGGAGTCAAGAGGCCTTTGGTATGTCGAAAACGACTATATGGGTGGTCCCTTTGTCAGCTATACATTTAAAGACGAGGATAGCGGCAGGCTCCTGGTCATTGAGGGTTTCAGTTACACCCCATCCGCGAAGAAACGGGATTTTGTCTTCGAGCTGGAGTCCATCCTCAAGACAGTATCTTTCGACTAAGTTTTTGCTGACCACATCATTTGCTGCTCATCAACTCAAGATTGTCTGTCTTGTAGGTTTTGATCTGCCCCTGTTCATCGCTGTAGATTAGGAAGGCCTTCATACGCTTGTGATTTTGGAGAAACACCTTGGTATGCATGAGACCCATTGCCATAAATGCAGTCGCATAACCATCTGCATCTGCACAGTCCATCTTTCCGATCACCGATACACTCAAAAGGTCTGTTTTGCTGGGATATCCCGTGCGGGTATCGATGGTGTGAGCATATTTCTCGCCGGTAACTGAATCCACCTTGAATTTCCGGTAATTTCCGGAAGTCGCGATCACTTCGTTTTCCAGTTGAATTACGGTCTCAATAGATCGCGTGCCGTCAAAATTCGGTTCCTCAATGGCAACCTTCCAGGGAAGCCCCTTGTCGTTCATTCCACGGGCCCGAATCTCACCTCCGATTTCCACGAGGTAATCCTTTACATTTTTGGAATCGAGAAATCTGCATATGATATCCACCCCATAACCTTTGGCATTGGCATTAAAATCTAGATAGGTATTCGGGTGGGGCTTGATCAATTGACCTCGGCTAAGTTTCAGTCGGCTGTATCCCACAGTCATCATCAGACTGTCCACCTTGCGCTGATCCATATCGGGAATTGCTTCTTCGGGTCCAAAACCCCAGGCATTGACCAGTATTCCGATAGTCGGATCAAAGGCGCCTTCAGAGTCCGAATGAATCCTTCCGGATTTTTGAAATATCTCATAGAAATACCTGTCAATGGCAACATCGCTCTCCCCTCTGTTGATCCTGGAGATCAAAGAATTCGGATCATAGGTGGACAGAGACTTATTAAGCGTAATGATCAAACTGTCGATCTGTCTTTGCTCTACATCCGAGCTGTCGGATCGCATGGTTATATTATAGGTTGTTCCAAAGGCTTCTCCTGAAATCCGCTCATATGATGAGACAACTTTTTCGCCACAATTAATAAGGGTCAGGGCAAAGACGAGTAGAATACTTATTCGGGTCATGAAGATTATTTTTTTTCAACAGGCAAAGATAAACTTTATCTTAGATTTGAGCTTCGGAATTTTTACAATTCCATGTGAAATAAAGTAAAATATTTAATAGTTTTGTTTCTCATTTAAATTCTGTTCAAATTATGAAAAAATTAATTTTCGGAACTCTTATGCTAACGCTTCTTATGACCTCCTGTGTGTCGAATAAGAAGTATGCAGATTTGGAGGCCCAGCACAGTCAAACCAAGCAGGAACTGGTGGATGCAAAAGCTGACCTGCAAAAGTGTTTGGTTGACAAGTCGTATCTCGAGGAGCTCAATGCCTCTTTGAAAGAAGATAAGGCGAGATCGCTTCAACAGGTGGAAAACCTGACTGTACTTACCCAATCTTCTTCTGACAATATCAAGGAAGTCATCGCACAGTTGAGCGAAAAGGACAAATACATCAATGGTATTCGAGATGCCATGACCAAGAAAGATTCCATCAACCTGGCCCTGGCCTTTCAGTTGAAGAAAGACCTCGCTGCCGGTATTCAGGATGAAGATATCCAGATTGATGTGGAAAAAACTGTGGTGTATATCTCTATCGCTGACAAATTGCTTTTCAAAAGCGGAAGTGCTACAGTATCTGACAGAGCCATAGAGGTTCTTGGAAAAGTGGCAACCGTTGTCAATGGCCGACCAGAAATGGAAGTTCAGGTGGAAGGATATACCGATAATGTGCCTATCAGCACCAATTGTATGAAGGATAACTGGGACCTGAGTGTGGCTCGTGCTACTTCTGTGGTTCGCATACTACAGGGTGATTTCGCAGTGGATCCAGGTCGTTTGATCGCGGCTGGACGAAGCGAATACGTTCCTCTGGAGACCAATGACACTGCCGAAGGCAGATCTACGAACAGGAGAACAAGAATCGTTATTCTTCCGAAGCTCGAAGAATTCTTCGAAATTTTGGAACAGAAACCAGAATAGTTTCGAATCCTTATAAATTTTAAAGGCTGCCCTTGGCAGCCTTTTTTTTATGGACTCAACTCTCATCTGCAGGCATAAAAAAAGCGCCCCAGTCAGGGCGCTTTTTTTCAATTTTAAAGGACTTGGATGTGGTTAACCTCCAAAGTCGTCGAACCTGATGTTTTCATCCGGTATACCGAAATCCTCACCCATGGACTGCACCGCTTTGTTCATCATCGGCGGACCACAGAAATAAAGTTCTATGTCTTCAGGGGCCTCGTGCTTTGAAAGGTATTCATCAATCACGGCCTGGTGAACGAAGCCCAGGAATCCGTCTCCTTGCTCATCGTCGATATCCTTTTTTACTTTCCAGTTGTCTTCCTCCAAAGGTTCTGACAATACAACGTAGAATTTGAAATTCGGGAATTCCTTTTCAAGGCTCTCAAAATGATCCATATAGAATAACTCCCTGCGGGATCGCCCTCCGTACCAGTAGGTCACTTTTCGTCCCGTCTTCAAGGTTTTGAAAAGGTGATACAGGTGCGAACGCATCGGTGCCATACCGGCACCACCACCCACATAAAGCATTTCAGCATCCGATTCATTGATGAAGAATTCTCCGTAGGGCCCTGAGACAATTACCTTATCACCGGGTTTTCTATCAAAAATATAAGAAGATGCGATACCCGGATTAACTGTCATCCAACCGTTTTTGGCTCTGTCCCATGGCGGGGTCGCAATACGGACGTTCAACATGATGTTTCTTCCCTCTGCCGGGTAAGAAGCCATCGAATAAGCTCGCTCCACATTCTCCGAATTCTTCATTTTAAGCGGCCAAAGGTCAAACTTGTCCCACTCCAGTTTGAATTTATCGGGTTCTCCTGGGTGCTCTTCAGGATGCGCCGTAATGTCCATGTTCTTGTATTCTACTTCAGTCGAAGGAATCTCAATTTGTATGTATCCTCCTGCCTTGTAGTCCATGTCTTCGGGCAACTCAACTACAAATTCCTTGATGAAGGAAGCTACGTTGTAATTTGAAACCACGGTAGCCTCAAATTTCTTGATTCCAAAGATCTCCTCCGGAATGGTGATTTCCATATCCTCCTTGACTTTCACCTGGCAACCCAAACGGGCCCCGGCAGCAAGCTCCTTTCGGGTAAAGTTCGGAACTTCAGTCGGAAGAGGCTCACCCCCTCCTTTTAGGACATGACACTCACATTGAAGGCAGGTCCCTCCTCCACCACAGGCGGAAGGAAGAAATATTTTTTCGTTACTCAGAGTCGACAACAAGGTTGATCCCGTCTCAACTTCAATTTCTTTTTGACCATTGATCAATAACTTAACCTTACCGGAAGGGAGCAGTTTGGCTTTGGCAACCAACAATACTGTCACCAGAATAAGGATCAGGACCAACGAAAATAAAATACTTGCAACAATTGGATTCATTATCTATGTCTTCTTAGGTACGTAAATTATAATTTGATTCCGGAAAAACTCATGAAGGCAATGGCCATCAAACCGGTTATGATAAAGGTGATTCCGAGTCCTTTGAGCGGTCCGGGGACATTGGAGTAAGCAATCTTCTCCCGAATCGAAGCAATTGCCAAAATCGCCAGGAACCAACCTACTCCTGAACCCAGGCCGTACACGGCCGATTCTGTAACTGTGGTAAAGTTCTTTTGCTGCATGAAAAGTGATCCTCCAAGAATCGCACAGTTTACTGCGATCAGCGGCAAAAAGATTCCCAGGGCACCATAAAGTGCCGGTGCGAAGCTTTCCACGATCATTTCAACCAGCTGCACCATAGAGGCAATCACAGCGATGAACATGATAAAACTCAAAAAACTGAGGTCTATGTTTGCGTACTCAGGTCCCATCCAGGCCAGGGCCCCATCCCGAAGGATATAGGTGTCCAGCAAATAGTTGACCGGAACCGTGATGGTCAATACAAAGATGACAGCAGCTCCAAGTCCAACGGCAGTCTTAACCGTTTTGGATACAGCGAGGTATGAGCACATTCCGAAAAAATAGGCGAATACCATATTTTCGATAAAAATGCTTCGAACAAACAAACTTCCTAATGCTTCCATATTCTATATATTGTTGTCTCCGAATCACATCGGAGTCTTTTTTTATTCTTCAATGAGTTTTCTGTTTCTCGCGCGTTGCAGCCAAATCAGGACCCCAACCGTTATAAGCGCCATGGGCGACAAAAGCATAAAGCCGTTGTTTTCGTATCCGAAATGGTAGAGACCCGTGGATTCCGCAATGGTCTTTCCTTTGTGACCCAAAACCTCGTATCCCATAAGCTTACCGGAGCCGAGCAACTCCCGAAAAAACGCAACGATGATCAGGATGATGGCATAACCAATCGTGTTTCCGATTCCGTCGAGAATTGACTTCCAGGGACCGTTACCCAGAGCAAAGGCCTCAAAACGACCCATGATGATGCAGTTGGTAATGATCAACCCTACAAAGACCGACAATTGCTTGCTCACGTCATAGGCATAGGCCTTCAATACCTGATCCACCAGAATTACCAAAAATGCGACGATCAAAAGCTGTACGATGATACGTATACGGTTCGGAATCAGGTTTCTCAACAGTGAAACGATCAGGTTTCCAAAAACCAAAACAAACATAACCGCCAATGACATCACGATGGCTGTCTTGAGCTGAACCGTGATGGCCAGCGCAGAACAGATACCCAATACCTGAACCGTGATCGGGTTGTCGTCATTCAAAGGATCAGTGAGTAATTTCCTGTTCTTTTGAGAAAATAATGCCTCTTTATCTCCTGCCATAATTAGTTGTTTTTAAAGTAGGGTAAATAGTTCTTCAATCGCTCATCGAGCATCTTGTTGACTCCTTCTGAGGTAATGGTTCCTCCTGAAATCGCATCAACCGCATGCATGTCATTTGGATCAGCACCGCCTTTCAATGCGTTTACTGACACAAAGTCTCCGTTTTCATCGAGAATCGTTTTTCCGATGTATTGATCTTCATACCAGCCCTGGTTGATTTCGGCTCCAAGACCCGGAGTCTCTCCTGCGTGATCGAATGAAGCACCAAGAATGGTGTTCTGATCTTCATCCAGGGCCACATAACCCCAAATCTCTTTCCAAAGCCCGGCACCCCAAAGTGGAACCACGTAGTAGGTCTTGCCTTCCTTTTCAGCAATGTACAGTGGAAAGGCTTGTTCCGCAGCTGGTTTCTTGGTCTCTTTCATCAGGTCAATACTGAAAGCGTCCACCTCTGTGTTTTCAGTTCCATCAGCGTTCAATGCAACCTCTTGTTTCACGTAATCGGTGAAGAGATTTCCAGCTTCATCCCGGCTGACATTCACTCCAATGGTTGACAATATATTCTGCATTTTTTCCTTTCTGACGTTTTCTGCCTGGAGCGGTTTCAGCGTAGTCGCTGTAAATGCCAGTGCTGAGGCAACGACAATCACCATGACAATGGCGAAAATAAAGGTGTACAGGTTACTGTTTCTATCCATGATTTAGGCGTTTACTTTTAGTAATCTCTTCTTTCTTCTTTTCACATTTCCTTCGACCACATAATGATCAATCGTAGGCGCGAAGACATTCATCAAGAGAATGGCCATCATCATTCCTTCAGGAAGTGTGGGGTTAACGACCCGGATCAAGATGGCGAAAACACCGATCAGGAATCCGTAGATCCATTTCCCTTTGGTCGTTTGAGCTGCAGTGACAGGATCAGTAGCCATGAATACCAGTCCGAACATAAAACCACCTACGAGCAGGTGCTGCCACCAGGGGAAGTTCAAAAGTTCATTGGTCGTGCTTCCGATCGTATTGAAGATCAATCCCATGAGCGAGGCTCCAAGCAGACAGGAGAGCATGATTCTCCAACTCGCAATACCGGTAAACAGCAAAAAGGCTGCTCCAATAAGGATCATCAGAACTGAAGTCTCACCAACCGAACCCGGTATGAAACCCATGAACATGTCAAAAACACTTGTTTGAGGCACGATTCCTCCGTAAAGGGACCCCAAAATCGTCTCTCCCGAAACGCCATCGGCAACCGAGTCAGCGACCCAAACCTCATTACCCGACATAAAGGGCGCATAGGCAAACAGCGCGAATGCCCGGGCAACCAGGGCCGGATTCAAAATATTCATTCCGGTGCCTCCAAAAGCTTCTTTACCGATGATCACTGCAAAAAATACAGAAACAGCCAACATCCAAAGTGGGAAGTCGATCGGCATGATCAGCGGAATCAAAAGACCCGTAACCAGGTACCCCTCGTTTACCTCATGACCTCGAAAAACCGCATAGGCAAACTCGATTCCGAGTCCTACGCCATACGATACTATCACCATCGGCAGGAACCTGACGGCTCCAAAGGTGAAGTATTCCATAAAACCGTGACCGTCACCCATGTTCTGGTAACCGACGTTCCAGATACCAAAAATCATAGCCGGCACCATCGCCAACACCACAGTGATCATCACCCTTTTCAGGTCGACCCCGTCCCGAATGTGAGCACCGGTTTTGGTGGTGTGATTTGGTACAAACAGGAAAGTCTCGAATCCGCTAAATGCCGGACCGTACTTCTCAAACTTGCCTCCCTTTTCAAAGTTAGGCTTAATCTTATCTAATTGATTTCTTAAAAAGTTCATCTAACCTACTTCTTTAATCATTAAATCTAATCCTTTGCGAATGATGTCCTGAGCTTCAATTTTGGAGCTGCTGATGAAGTCGATCAGGGCAAAATCTTCAGGTGCAACCTCGTAGATTCCGAGGTTTTCCATCTTTTCAATGTCTCCGATCATGGTCGCCTTGAGCAACTGCATGGGGTAAATGTCCATTGGAAAAACCTTTTCCATTTCCCCGGTGATTACAAAAGCTCTTTCTTCACCATTCATATTTGTGTCCAACTCGTATTCCTTGTTGGGCGCCAGCCAGGACAAGAAGGTTCTGCTCACGCTGAATTTGTTATTTCCCGTAAAAGGAACCCATCCGAAGAATGTGTAATAGTCACCTTCCGGCAAAACGGTTATCGAATCGTGGTAAAACCCAAGCGCATTCTTTCTCTTTACCGATGTGCCCGTTAGCGGATCTCCACTGATCAAGCGATTTTTTCCTTCTTTTAGCTTGCCAACAACAAGGTCTTCGATCATCGCCCCGCGAATCACCGAATAGTACTCCGGGTTCTCCACCTGGCTCCCTGCCAACGCAATCACGCGACTTGGATCGTATTGGCCCGTCAAAAACAAGCTTCCTATGGATGCCACATCCTGCGGATGAACGCACCATACCTTCTCACCGGCATTGATCGGATCTACATTGGCAATTTGGACTCCGACATTTCCCGCCGGGTGCTTTCCTGAAACCTTATGAAGGACGACGCCTTGTATATCATTGAGAAATGAACCTGCAATCCCTTGAACCGAGAGGTGCACTTTTCCTTTGGTCAGTTTTGAAAGAGCATCGATTCCAGCCTGAAATTCCTTTTCTCTTCCCTGCAGAGCAAACTCATGTGAGGCTCCAAGTGGAGCTGTTGAAACTGCAGAGACAAATATCGACTTGGGTTCATCCTCTGTTTTGGCGATGACATCGTAGGGACGCTGCTTGATCATCGGCCAGCATCCGCTTTCCAACAGTGCTTCTTTCACCTGCGGACCTGCAAGGTTGCTGGGTGTTTTCGTTCCAAAATCCTTAAAGCTATCTTTGGCGTCGGCCGTTATCTTGACAGATAGTATCCGTCTTTTGGCCCCACGCTGGATCTCTTTGATCTCACCGCTTACCGGAGAAACGAATTTGATCTGCTCATCGGTCTTGTTGTGGAAAATGACGTCACCTACTTTGACTTTGTCACCCACTTTGACTTCCATCTTTGGTGTCGTTCCGTGAAAATCGGGAGGATCCAGGGCGAAGATCTTTGAGCGGACAGAGGCACTCAATTGAAGAGCAGCAGCACCTTTGAGTTTAATGCTCAGGCCCTTTTTGATTCTGATGTCTGTTGACATGTGTTGCGAATTAATTATCTATTTCCTCAACTGTGATAACGGTTCTGAAATCGGAAATATTCAATGTTTCTTAATCGAGTGCAAATTTAATAATTAATTATTTATAGATTAGCATTTCGATAACATTTATTTAGATCAATTAAATTGGTTTTGGATGATCAACAGCCACTGTTTTCGGGGGTCTTCAAAGCATGCTTACAAACACTTCGGGCCTCTTGAGGGGCTTCTTATTTGGAAGCTGCTGGTCATTTGTTTTCTCTTCGTTCCCGGATTTTCGGGATTCACCCAAAATCCCAATCTGGTCGCGCCACCCCCCTACATCAAAACGGTCATACTTAAACCGGCTGATCCGGAGGCCTACACCCCTATTGTCAAACTCGGTGAAAAATTGATCCTGAGCTTCGATGACATCAGTTCAGAGAGGCGCATTTACTCCTACAAAATAGAACACTGTGATTACAACTGGAAGATCTCGAACCTGGCGTCTACGGAATATATGACCGGATACGCATCAGACAGATTCCGCGAGTTCCAGAATTCATTCAACACCCTCCAGTTCTATACCCATTACGAAATGGAGATTCCCAATGAGAATAACCGGATCAAACTCACGGGCAATTACCTGATCAGTGTATATGACGACTATGGCAACCTCCTGTTCACTCGAAGATTCATTTACTATCAGCCACGGGTCAATGTGGCGGTTTCGGCGCATCGCAGCACTGATGCCGCGACCATCAATGAGAGACACAGCATCCAATTTGTGATCAACCATCCGAACCTCATGCTGAATGATCCCAACAGGGAGATCAAAGTGGACATTTATCAAAACAACGATTGGAATTCTACCATCAAGGGCATCAAACCCAAATACATAAGAGGGACCCAGCTACTGTACAATTACGTCAATGAGATTTCCTATTGGGCCGGAAATGAGTTCCTTTATTTTGACACCAAGGAGATTCGCAATGCCACAAACAACATCTATAAGACCCGTATGGAGGATATCTTCAACACCTATCTCTATGCAACCGAAGCGCGCGGCAACAGGCCCTACACCTTCTTTCCCGACATCAACGGAAACTTCGTTTTACGCACTTTGGATGCCCAGGATGTAGCACTTGAAGCTGATTATTCCCGGGTCCACTTCTCTCTCGACTACCCAAATAAGAAGGAAGAAGAGGATGTCTATCTCTACGGGAGTTTCAACGATTGGCAGATTAACGAGGATAACCGGATGAAATTCAATCCGGAAACCGGCTACTACGAGGCCCAACTCCTCTTCAAACAGGGTTTTTACAACTATACCTATGTCTCGGTTGGCAAGGACGGGTTGATAAATACCCATAAAGTGGAGGGTTCTTTCTACCAAACCGAAAATGACTACACAGTGATTGTTTACTACCGAAAATTCGGGGATCGCTACGACCAGGTGATCGGCCTTGGAACAGCGAATTCCGAGCGTTTACTCAACTGATTTTCGGGGCTTTTCCGCTCTTGCATTTTTTTCAACAGTATTCTTCATAACTAAAATATTCTTCATCGAAAATGGAGAATCGATCCATTATATTACCAAAATGTTAATTCTTCATTGAAAACTATTGATCTGACATTGAAAACTAAAATCCACTGATATATGTCATCTTTTCAGGTTAATCTTCAGCGTAATTTTGCTCAGTCAAACTGAGATTAACTCTATAAAAAGACCATCATGAATATCAGTCACATTGAGCACATCGGAATCGCTGTCAAAAGCATTGAAGAATCCAAAAAGTACTACGAGGAAGTTTTGGGTCTGAAATGCTATTCGGTTGAGGAAGTAACAGAGCAAAAGGTCAAGACCGCTTTCTTTCAGGTAGGAGACACGAAAATTGAACTGTTGGAGAGCACCTCTCCTGACGGGCCGATTGGAAAATTCATCGAAAAGAAAGGAGAAGGCATGCATCACCTGGCTTTCGCAGTAAACAACGCGAATGAAGCGCTTCAGGATGCAGGCTCAAAAGGCGTGCAGCTCATTGACAAGGCATCCAGAAACGGTGCCGAGGGATTGAAGATTGGTTTTTTGCATCCCAAATCCACGCATGGTGTACTCACGGAACTTTGCTCCAAAGAATAATCGATCACAGATCAAAAAAACCATTTGTATGAGTACCCTAGTGAATCAACAGAAAATAAACGAGCTCATTGAGAAAAGAGCTCAGGCCCGAATGGGTGGTGGGGAGAAGAGGATTGAATCTCAGCATGCCAAAGGGAAACTGACGGCCAGGGAGCGGATCGAGCTGCTGCTGGACGACGACAGTTTCGAAGAATTTGACATGTTCGTGACCCACAGAACCAAGTCATTTGGACTTGACAAACAGAAGATACTCTCCGATGGGGTTGTCACCGGACACGGAACCATTGACGGAAGGATCGTCTACGTGTTCTCGCAGGATTTCACGGTATTCGGAGGGTCCCTTTCAGAGACCTATGCCCTGAAGATCTGCAAGATCATGGACATGGCGATGAAGGTCGGAGCACCCGTAATCGGTCTCAACGATAGCGGGGGAGCCCGGATTCAGGAAGGCGTGCGATCCCTTGCGGGATACGCAGAGATCTTCCAGAGAAACATCATGGCTTCCGGAGTGATTCCTCAGATATCTTCTATTTTAGGTCCTTGCGCCGGGGGTGCGGTATATTCTCCAGCATTAACCGATTTCACCATCATGACCGACCAGACCAGCTACATGTTCGTAACCGGGCCAAAGGTGGTTGAAACGGTTACAGGGGAGGTCGTCAGCACCGAAGAACTGGGAGGGGCTCACATCCATTCGACCAAATCCGGGGTGTCACACTTCTTGTCGGAAAATGATGAAGAGAATATCCTTCTCGTCAGAAAACTACTCAGTTATTTGCCTTCGAACAACCTGGAAGATCCCCCTATCATTCATTGTGAGGATCCGATCGATCGTCTCGAGGACGTTTTGAACGAGTTCATCCCTGAAAATCCCAACATGCCCTATGACATGGTCAATGTAATTTCAACGATCACGGACCACGGTGAGTTCATGGAGGTGCATCGCAACTACGCGAGAAATATTGTTGTCGGTTTTGCACGATTCAACGGAAGACCCGTTGGAATTGTGGCCAATCAACCCAAATACTACGCCGGGGTTCTCGACATCGAAGCCTCGCGCAAAGCAGCCCGTTTCGTCAGGTTCTGCGATGCTTTCAACATCCCGATCGTGACACTTGTCGACGTGCCCGGGTTCCTGCCCGGAACAGGGCAGGAATACGGTGGTATCATTCTTCACGGAGCGAAACTCCTGTTTGCCTATGGAGAGGCCACGGTGCCGAAGGTGACCATTACGTTGAGAAAATCCTATGGTGGGGCCCACGATGTGATGAGCTGTAAACAGCTGCGCGGAGATCTCAATTACGCCTGGCCAACCGCCGAAATAGCGGTCATGGGAGCTAAGGGAGCGGTAGAGGTCCTGGAAGGTCGAAACATTCGAAAGATCGATGACGCCGAAGAGAAAAGCGAATACATCAAGGAAAAAGAAGACGAGTATACCCACAGGTTTGCCAACCCTTACCAGGCGGCGAAATACGGGTTCATTGACGACGTGATCGAACCGAGAAACACACGTTTCCGGATCATCCGGGCTCTGGAGCTTCTCGCCAATAAAAAGGAAGTGAACCCTCCGAAAAAACACTCAAATATCCCGTTGTAATGATCTCAAACATTTTTAACATCAGCCGGATCAACGAAGGATACCTCATTCTGTTTTCAGGACTGGTGATCGTCTTCAGTGCCCTTTTGCTGTTGTCGGTGTTCTTCAAATACGGCCTGCCCTTTCTTTTGTACATCTACAGGATCCTCATCAAAGGTCCTGACAAAAAGATCAGCGACATACAAATCGACTCGGACCGCAGGTTCACAGGTGAAGAAGCTGCCGCCATTGCAGCAGCGCTTCAAATTTACCTCAATGAGCAGCATGACATCGAGAACCCGATACTTACGATCAAACAGGCGAAAAAGTCGTATTCGCCCTGGAGCTCTAAGATTTACGGCACACAGAATCGCGTGAAATAGTGAAAAAAGAACCACATGAAATCGTTTAAATTCAAAATACACAACAACAACTACCGGGTTCATCTCATCTCCCACCAGGACAATGTGATCGACCTTGAAGTCAACGGAACCAAGTATGAGGTCCACCTCGAGCAAGAGGTCAAGAAATCGAAGACTCCGACTCTTGTTCGCTCGGCGTCCAAGCGACCTGTAGAGCCTCTCAAGGTAAGCCCCAAGGCCAAGAAGATGAAAGTTCTTGCCCCTATTCCCGGCGTCGTCCTTGAAGTGGATGTCAAAGTCGGCGATACGGTCAAAAAAGGAGATCGATTGCTTCTTCTCGAAGCCATGAAAATGGAAAACAACATCGTTGCCGAAAAAGAAGGAACCGTGAACGCCATTCATGTCAGCAAGGATCAGAAGGTCCTCGAAAACGAACTCATGATCGAACTGGAATAAATCACAGAACTCATGAAAAAACTACTTGTTGTTTTCGGAACCCTCATCCTGCTGCTGCTGTTACAGCCCCTGCTCGGCCTGGGAAATCCTTTTGAATCGGATCAACTGGCCCTGGCCAGTGAATCAGGGACCAGCCTTGTTTCTGAATACGGAGAAACTTTTGACGACGCGTTTGACGGGCTCCGCCAATTCTACGCCTATACCGGATTCTCCAATGCTACCTTGGGTCACATTGTGATGATCATCATTGGAATCATCTTCATTTACCTGGCGATCAAATTTGACTATGAGCCGTTGTTGCTCATCCCGATCGGGGCCGGTGTCATCCTGGGAAACATTCCCTTTGTAGCGGGCAACCAAACAGGGATCTACGAAAGCGGATCTGTTTTGAACTACCTCTACTTCGGTGTGGTCAAAGGGATCTATCCCCCATTGATCTTCCTGGGCATCGGTGCCATGACCGACTTCTCGTCTCTGATCGCCAACCCGAAGCTCATGCTGCTGGGGGCCGCTGCTCAAATTGGGGTCTTTGCCACCTTCCTTGGGGCGCTTTATCTAGGTTTTCAGTTGCCTGAGGCCGGAGCCATTGGCATCATCGGGGGAGCCGACGGACCTACGGCGATCTTCCTTTCGTCCAAACTGGCCAATGGGATCAACATCCTTGCCGACGGAACAACGGTCAAGAACCTCATCGGACCCATCGCGATTGCCGCGTATTCCTACATGGCTCTTGTACCGGTGATCCAACCTCCCCTGATGCGATTGCTGACCAGCAAAAGAGAGCGCCTGATCCGCATGAAACCGCCAAGGGCAGTGAGCCAAAAGGAGAAAAGGATCTTCCCGGTCGTTGCTTTATTATTGACTACCTTTATTGCACCGAGCGCCCTGCCGCTTCTCGGAATGTTGTTCTTTGGAAATTTATTGAAAGAATCCGGTCGTACCGAAAGACTTGCCGATACGGCACGGACCAAACTGATCGACATCGTGACGATTTTGCTGGGTGTGACAGTTGGAGCCTCGACACAGGCTGACATCTTTATCACGAAAGACTCGCTGATGATCTTCGGTCTCGGGGCCATCTCTTTCGTCATTGCAACTATGGGAGGCCTTCTGTTCGCCAAATTCATGAATCTGTTCCTCAAAGGAGAGAACAAACTGAACCCGCTTATCGGGGCAGCGGGGGTTTCCGCGGTTCCCGACAGCGCGAGGGTGGTTAACGCAGAGGCACTGAAATCGGATCCTCACAATTATCTGCTCATGCACGCCATGGCACCGAATGTTTCGGGAGTCATCGGCTCGGCCATTGCAGCAGGTATTATACTGAGCTTTCTCGGATAACTGAGATTTCTCGGAAAAATGAATAACAAACTAAAAAAATAAAATCTCAATCAAGAAAAATAAATTAAGATGAAAATACCGAATATAATGTCTGCGGAAGAGGCCATCAAATTGATCAAATCTGGCGACCGCGTTTTGATTCAAGGAGCCTCAGCCACTCCCCAAACTTTGGTCAGAGCCATGGTGGCGAGGGCCCCCGAATTAAAGGGAGTTGAAATCGTGCATTTGCACACAGAAGGTGAATGCGGTTACATCGCTGAAGAATTGAGAGAGAGCTTCCATACCAACGCCTTCTTTATTGGTGGAAACGTCCGTAAGATGGTTGGCGTCACAGTGGATTACATTCCGATCTTTCTGAGTGACATCCCCAGTCTTTTTCGCCAGGGATTCATGGACCTCGATGTGGTTTTGGTCAACGTCTCACCTCCCGACCGACATGGTTTCTGCTCTCTGGGAGTGTCTGTTGACATCGTTGTGGCTGCCATCGAGAAAGGCAAGAAAGTCATCGCGCAGATCAACAATAAAATGCCAAGAACTCTGGGAGACGGGATCGTTCATTTCAATAATTTCGACGCCTGTGTCCTGGTGGATGAGGATCTTCAGGAAATGAAACTGGTCAATCCGACTGATGCGGAGATCGAAATCGGTAAAAACATTGCTGAAATTATCGAAGACGGTTCCACCCTCCAAATGGGAATCGGAGGAATCCCGAATGCTGTATTGCGCTATCTCAACAACCACAAAAACCTGGGGGTACACACCGAGATGTTCTCTGAAGGAATCGTTGACCTGGTTGAAAAAGGCATCGTGAACGGTTCTCAGAAAACAGTCAACCCGTATAAGATCGTTTCCGGATTTGCCATGGGTACACGACGTCTCTACGATTTCATGGATGACAATGCGGAGATCGAAATGAGAGACATCGCCTATGTCAATGACACGGCCATTATTCGTCAGAATCCAAAAGTGACAGCGATCAATTCAGCGATTGAAATCGACATGACCGGACAGGTTTGTGCTGACTCCATAGGCCTGAGAATGTTCTCGGGAGTAGGAGGACAGATGGATTTCATGAGAGGAGCCGCCCTTTCTAAAGGTGGAAAGCCTATCATTGCCATTACCTCAACGACAGCAAAAGGCCTGAGTAAAATTGTTCCCTCGCTGAAAAGAGGAGCCGGGGTCGTCACCACCCGCGCACACGCCCGCTATGTGGCCACAGAATACGGTGTGGCTGAACTGTTTGGAAAGAACCTCAAGCAGCGCGCCCACTCCCTGAGAGATATTTCGCATCCGGATCACCGCGAAGAAATTGACAAGGCGATACACGAAAGATTTGGAAGCAGCCTGGTTCCGGTAAAATAGTGGCCTGCCAATAGATATGTGCCGGGGAATAAAAATGTCCCGGTAAATGAATACTTGTATAATTAGAGAGTTATGAGCGATAAAGTCAACAGAAAACGATTATTCTCGGAGTTTACTCCACCGAGTAAAGCCGACTGGATCGAAAAAGCCAAAGCTGATTTAAAAGGGGCAGACTTCAACAAAAGACTGGTGTGGAAGAATTTGAACGATGTTGAAGTACAACCCTTTTACACCCTGGAGGAAAGAAAGTCCACCTTGCCAGACAGCGGATGGAATGAATTGGAAGTGATCAATTACCGAAGGATCCTTCGTCATCAGAAAAACAAGAACCAACTTGCCCAGAAGGCTCTGGCCGAAGGTATGACCGGAATCCTGTTCGAGGTAGGCACCTCAGACAACCTGGAGGATTTGATGCAGGGACTCAACCCCGAAGAACAAGTTATTTCCTTTTCCCTGGGGGAACCGGATCTGTCTTTTTGTGAGCAACTTTCGAACTATTATAAATCCCTCAATGCTGATGCCAAAGCGATTCGTGGGTATGTAGAAGTTCCATCCATAGGCAGGTACCTCACCGAGGGAATTCTCAAGGAGTCCACCCTGGATGCCCTCGCGTCATGCACAAAAACCTTTTCTCAGTACCCCAACCTGAAAACACTTGCAGTGAGCGGCAGGGAGTATCTCGATTCGGGCGCCAATCAGGTCCAGGAGATCGCCTTCACCCTCAATTCAGTAGTTCATGTGGTGGAAGAGATGAAAAAAAGAGATCTCGAAGAGACCATCATCTATCAGAACCTGCACGTGATTCTGGGAATCGGATCCGAGTATTTCGTAGAAATTGCAAAGATTCGGGCTTTTCATAGCCTGATGCATCTGGTGGCAGAAAAATACGGAGTTGAGGATCCGGGTTATGTTTTGATGGCCCGCTCTTCCATTTGGACCAAATCTGTCATGGATGCACATACCAACATGCTGCGGGCAACGACTGAAACCATGTCAGCTCTTCTTGGAAACTCCCAGGCGATCGAGATCGATCCATACGACAGCGAGATGGGAGATCCAGAAGATTTCTCGAGGAGGATAGCCGGCAATATTGCGACTATTCTACGCGAAGAGTCTTATTTCGGAAAGGTTCGCAATCCTGTTGACGGATCCTATTACATCGAAAAAGTGACCGAGCAGCTCGCCGAGAATGGACTTCTGCTTTTCAAAGAAGTGGAAAAGAAAGGAGGCTTCTTCAAGGGCGTGGAAACCGAATTCATTCAAAATAAGATAGCACTGGTAAGAACAACACGAGTCAAGCTTTTGAGCCGCAGAAGAAAGGCACTTGTAGGAGTGAACAAATACCCGAATTTGATGGAAAGACTCAATCCTGAGGTTCTCTGCAAGGACATTTCTGAATCCAGTTCTAAATTACTGAAACCACGGCGGGCCGGACTCGAATTGGAGGTCATCCGGTCGAAAACGGAAGCTTTCGTTGCCGATCGGGGCTATCGCCCTGTCGTCGAATTCGCGAGTTTTGGAAACTTGGCCATGAGAAAGGCCCGGGCCGGATTCGCCTTTGACTTCCTCGGGGTGGGAGGCTACGAAATGGAAGAGGAAAAATCATATTCCTCTGCGAAAATCGCCGCTGAAACCAGCGCGTCTTCGTCCAGTGACATTGTTGTCATCTGCAGCTCGGACCAGGATTATGTCGATTCTGCGCTTGAGTTTGTCAAAACCTTTAGGGCCATCAATACGAATAAGGTCCTTATCCTGGCCGGTTGCCCGGATAGTGTCATGGAGAAATTGAAAGATGCAGGATTGGATACATGCATTCACATGCGCTCTGACATCCTGGACACGCTGGAATTCATTCACAATAAGATTAGCAAAACATCAAAAACTTTGAAGATATGAGACCTGATTTTTCTGATTTGACACTTCAAACGAATGGGGTCCAAAAAATAGAATCCCAAAAGGAACAGGAGAAATGGATGACCCCAGAGGGAATCCCGGTGAAGCAAAAATTCTCGAAAGAAGACTTGAAGGAGGCAGAGCACCTGGGTTTCACAGCGGGGTTGCCCCCTTTTACCAGAGGACCCTACAGCACCATGTATGTGACACGGCCCTGGACCATTCGTCAGTATGCCGGATTTTCAACCGCAGAGGAGTCCAATGCCTTCTACCGCAGAAATCTGGCCGCGGGTCAGAAAGGGCTTTCAGTGGCCTTTGACCTGGCTACCCACCGGGGCTACGATTCGGATCATCCCCGGGTGACCGGAGACGTTGGAAAAGCAGGTGTGGCGATTGATTCGGTCCTGGACATGGAAATTCTCTTCGACCAGATTCCCCTGGACAAGATGTCTGTGTCGATGACCATGAACGGGGCGGTTATCCCCATCATGGCCTTCTATATCGCAGCGGCAAAGAAGCAGGGTGTGAGCACCGACAAACTGAGCGGAACGATACAAAATGACATCCTCAAGGAGTTCATGGTCCGAAATACCTATATCTATCCGCCCCTTCCTTCGATGAAAATCATCGGAGACATCTTTGAGTACACGACGAAGAACATGCCGAAATTCAACTCGATTTCGATCAGTGGATATCACATGCAGGAAGCAGGCGCAACCGCTGATATCGAGTTGGCCTATACCCTGGCCGACGGCTTGGAATACATCCGAACAGGACTCAAGTCAGGTCTGAAAATTGATGAGTTCGCTCCCCGACTTTCCTTTTTCTGGGCAGTTGGAATGAATCACTTTATGGAGATCGCCAAAATGAGGGCGGCCCGAATGCTATGGGCGAAAATCATCAAGCAATTCAATCCGAAGAATCCGAAGTCCATGGCCCTGAGAACGCACAGCCAGACGTCGGGTTGGAGTCTGAGCGAACAGGATCCGTTCAACAACGTGGCGCGCACCTGCATCGAAGCGATGGCTGCCGGACTCGGAGGAACCCAATCCCTACATACGAATGCGTTAGACGAGGCGATTGCATTGCCGACCGACTTCTCAGCGCGGATTGCGAGAAACACGCAGATCTACATCCAGGAGGAGACCCAAATCACGAGATCTGTGGATCCATGGGCCGGTTCCTATTACGTGGAATACCTGACTCAGGAGATTGCCAAGAAAGCCTGGAAGCTCATCGAAGAGGTCGAGGAGCTGGGCGGAATGGCCAAGGCCATTGAAACTGGCGTGCCAAAGATGCGCATAGAAGAGGCTTCAGCGAAAAAACAGGCCCGACTCGATTCTGGACAGGACATCCTGGTGGGCGTGAACAAGTTTCAGACCGACGAGCCCTCTGACATCGAAATCCTGGAAGTGGACAACACCTCGGTTCGAGAGTCTCAGATCGCTCGCATCAATAAGCTTAAAGCGGAGCGTGATCAAAAGGTGGTAGACAAAAAGCTCAATATGATTGAAGAATGTGCACGAACCGGTGAAGGCAACTTGCTGGAACTGGCCGTGGATGCCGCTGAGAATTTTGCAACCCTTGGAGAGATCTCGGACGCGATGGAAAAACACTTCGGTCGTCACAAGGCAGATACGCGACTGATCAGTGGCGTGTACAGCAAGGAAGTCAAACAGGACCAGACCTTTGCAGAGGCCCAGAATCTTGCCGACAAATTCGCAGAGACCGAAGGTCGCAGACCACGAGTCATGATCGCCAAAATGGGACAGGACGGGCACGACAGGGGAGCTAAAGTTGTGGCTTCCAGTTTCGCCGATCTTGGGTTTGACGTCGATATGGGACCTCTCTTCCAAACACCGGAAGAAGTAGCCAAGCAAGCCATTGAGAATGATGTGCATTTCATCGGGGCATCAAGCCTGGCAGCAGGCCACAAGACCCTGATTCCACAGCTTATCGAGGAGCTCGACAAACTCGGAAGATCAGACATCATGGTCTTTGCAGGTGGGGTCATCCCGGCCCAGGATTACGACTATCTTTACGAGAGAAAGGTAGCCGCCGTATTCGGTCCGGGTAGCGTCATAGCGGAATCGGCCATAAAAATCATGAAAATGTACCTGGCGAGCTAGGCTTTAGGCAAACTAGGTACTAGAGGTTATTCTTGAATTCAGCGATAATTTTCTCCGCGGCTTTGACCGGAGATACCCTGGATTCAAGAATTTCTTTTTCCAGGTCCTGGAGACTGTCCTGAACGGCAGAACTCGAGTAAAACAGGCGACGCAACTCCTCATGAATATTGTTGTACATCCATTGGATCTGCTGTCGTTTCCTATTGTCTTCAAAATACCCGTTGCCTTCGACGAGTTTCTTGAATTCCATCATTTTAGACCAAATTTGGTCGATACCCGTATTGTCGTAGGAAGAAGCTGTTGTCACAGCCGGGGTCCAACCCGATTCGGAGGCTGGAAAAAGATGTAGCGCATTTTCGTATTGAAGCTTGGCCAACTCGCTTTTCTTGATGTTGTCACCGTCCGCTTTGTGAATGACCAGCATGTCCGCCATTTCCATGATACCCTTTTTGATTCCCTGTAATTCATCTCCTGCCCCCGAAAGCATGAGAAGTAGGAAGAAGTCGGTCATTCCGTGAACGGCTGTCTCTGACTGTCCTACTCCTACCGTTTCAATGAGAATAACGTCATAACCCGCGGCTTCACAGAGCAACATGGTCTCACCGGTTTTGTTTGCGACACCTCCCAGGGTTTCTCCAGAAGCCGAAGGACGGATGTAGGCCTCCTCCATGGTCGTGAGCATTTCCATGCGCGTCTTGTCGCCCAAAATACTGCCCTTACTTCGCTGACTGCTCGGATCAATTGAGAGCACCGCTACTTTATGCCCCTTTTCAATTAAATGCTTGCCGAAGGTTTCGATGAAAGTGCTTTTTCCTACCCCGGGAACCCCGGTAACCCCAATGCGAAAGGACCTGCCGGAATGCGGGAGTATCGCCTGAACGACCTCCTTGGCCAGGGCTTTGTCACTATCGAGGTTACTCTCCACAAGAGTGATAGCCCTGGACAAAAGCACCCGGTCTCCCTTCAGGATCCCTTCGATGTATTGTTCAGCAGTTAATCGACGCTTTGGCTTGTAGGCTTTCATTTTAGACTATTTCCTATCTCCCAGGATACGCAACAGAAAGAGGAACAGGTTGATGAAATCGAGGTAAAGGGTCAGCGCACCCAGCACAGACATCTTTTCCATGTTCTCCTGATCCGAGAATCCCCTGCTTCCAATCTCTTTGAGTTTTTGAGTGTCATACGCGGTCAATCCGACAAAGATCGCCACACCCAGGTAGGTGATGATCCAATACATCATCTCGCTCTTCAGAAAAAAGTTGACAATCGACGCGATAATGATGCCGATAAGTGCCATGAAGGCCATGTTGCCAATGCTGGTCAGGTCCTTTTTCGTGGTATAACCGTAAAAGCTCATGGCTGCAAAGGTACCTGCCGTGACAAAAAAAGTTGTTGAAATGGACGACGTGGTGTAGACCAAAAATATCACCGACATGGTCAGGCCATTCAGCACAGAATAAATAAGAAACGATGCAATTGCCGTCGTCTGGCTCATTTTGCGAATCGCGGCTGTCAGGTAAATGACCAGTCCGAGCTCCCCGAGTATCAGCCCGTAGAACAAGAGCTTTGAGCTGACAATGGCACTAATCATCTGAGGCGTCGTTGCCGTGATATAAGCGACGATTCCCGTTACAAAAAGAGCCAGCGCCATCCAGTTGTACACCTTTGTCATATAAAGAGCCTGGTAACTCTTGATACCAATTTGCTCCCTGGTTTTGGTTGAAATCTGATTGTCCATAAATATGTTCGTTTTTGAGCCTCAAAGATATTAAAATCGTCATTAGCTCCATTGACTTCTTTTTGCTAATTTGCAGAAATATGCACTTCAAATCCAGGCCATTTTCAAAGATGAACCCTCTCTTCGCTCTAGTCATTAGCGGCCTGTTTCTTTCCGTTTTCGGATGGTCACAGAACCGGATACCACCTTTAACGCGCATTGATGCCGAACAGGCCGCGGCCAACTACAAACAATACTGTGCCCTTTGTCACGGAGAAGATAGGGAAGGCGACGCAGCAGACTATGCACCGTCACTAAAGTCAAAAAGCCTCATGTCGACCATGCCCCTGAACTTCCTGGCAAGCTCCATCGGATTCGGACGACCCGGAACCCCAATGGCTGCTTACCTCGACGAAATGGGCGGCCCTTTGAGCATGAGAGAAATCTTTACCCTGTCGGTATGGCTCAAGCAAATCGCCGGACATGAGCAGATCGAGCTGCCCCTGGAGCCCATCGAAGGGGATCTTGAAAACGGGCAGCGCCTCTTTCGGCAAAAATGCGCCCAATGCCATGGTAAAAAGGGAGAAGGTGTAGAAGGTCCCGCCTTGGCCAATCCGGCTTTCCTTGCCTTTGCTACCGATGCCTATATCCACTATGCCATCACAAACGGCAGGGAGGAAACCCAAATGAAAGGGTACAACAAACAGCTAACAGAAGAACAGAGAAATGATCTGACCCATTACATTCGAAGTCTCGCATCAGGTTGGAGCCCTGAACCCACAGAGCTGGCCCCCTACCCCGGTCCGGAGGATTACACGCTCAATCCCGATGGTGCCCATCCCGAATTCAACCTCAGGGAGGGCAGGTATGTGCCTATGAATCAGGTCCTGGAAGCGATCAACGGAAAGAAAAGGCTGGTCATTCTCGACACGCGAACCACTTCAGAGTGGCACAATGCCCACATTCCGGGGGCCATACCCATCCCCTATTACATTTCGGAAGAGGAAGTCGACGAGGACCTGCCTAAAGACGGGACCTGGATCATTGCTTACTGTGCCTGTCCGCACGCGGCCTCGGACAAGATCATCAACATGCTCAGAAAGAAAGGGTACGAAAACACGGCGGTGATTGATGAAGGCTTCTTCAAATGGCTGGACGCCCAGTATCCTATAACGGCGGGGCAAATGCGCTGAAGAAATCACAGTTCACCCTATTGAGATCAACAACAGTATTTTCTAAAATAAATCGTATCTTTGCAGGGAAATAATCTGGTATTTCCAGCTATGATTCAGCAAGTTACAAAAGGCATAAAAATTTCTATCACGACGAATTATGAGGGCGATCGCTATCA
>JAHEHE010000020.1 GCA_024644725.1 Flavobacteriaceae bacterium
ATTTATGATCAGAATCGGCCTTTACCTAGATATGACCTTGATGATCCGGAGGATATTAAAAAGAACATTATCAGTTATGCCTCTGATTCTCTTCTAACTATCCGACAAGTTCATCAGACCAAGTTCAAAAAAAAACCGAAGAAAGGAGCAAACGGCAAAGGCACGATCATTAAAAATGAGGATCTCGCAATACTTGATTTTGTCAACGGCTATTACAAACTTGCTGCAAATAATGATGTATTCTATGTAAACCTAAAAAATTTAAAGGAACCTACTTTTGATTTTTTAAATAAACGAGATTATGTCTTAGAGCTCAGAAGGGTTAAAGAGAAAATAGCAGAGGAAGCTGAAAATAGAATGTACTTGGAAGAACAATTAAAACAGGAGGAATATTATGTGTCCAAGTGGGGTCAATCGGTTTATGACAGGGTTCAAATGGGTCATTATTGGTTAGGAATGACCGAGGAAATGGCAAAAGTCGGAGGTCTGTATCCTGGTCCGAATTATGTAAATACATTGGTTACCGTATATGGAAGAAGGGAGGAGTGGTTATGTAGAAATGGGACGGTTCTTGTTTTTGATTTTGGAATACTAAAGACTATTAAAAATTCATTCTACATTTCTTCTCCTGCTAACCAATAATCTTTCAATATCATAATGTGATTGATGGTCCTTTTCCTATTCAAACAAAAAACCCCTCCGATTGGAAGGGTTAGGCAGTGAGATTATGGACCTTCAGATTGAGGAGAATGAGATTCTGGGATGAAACGGCAGTTTGGATGGACAAAATCGTACCATATGTCTTACCATTTTGAAAAGCATGGTAAAAGAAAAAATCCTAATCAACTATAGCAAAGTCAATTAGGATTAATTTGAAGTGACCTCGACAGGATTCAAACCTGTAACCTTCTGAGCCGTAATCAGATGCGCTATTCAGTTGCGCCACGAGGCCATAATTATTCGGGCTGCAAATATATTTCTTTTTTGTAGAATAGAAAAAACTTCAGCCAAAAATTCAAATGCCCATCTCCTGCTTGAAAGCCGCGAGGATCTCGCGGGCCTTTTCGTTATCTTCTTCGTAGATGAAGAGTTCCACCTGTGACGGGGAGCCTCCGTAAAAACCGGCGCGCAATCCCGATTGGAAGTTGTTCTTGACCATTGATGGAATTTCTGCATCATCCAGGTCGAGCTGCAGTCGCTGAATCTCGATCAGGGAGCCGGTAAACAGTCGCATGTGTTTTGAATGATCATCCATAGTGCTGATTTTTACTTAAAGATAGCGAATTTTTCCTTCTTTTGGAAGTGCCTTGGCTGATGTCCCTGAAAATCAATCGAGGCTGTTTTTGGTCACGTAGTAGCGCCATCCGATCAGGGCCAGTTGCAGTTTGCTGGCCTTGCTCATGTCGACCTGTTTCTTGGCCAGGCTTGGCAGTACCGCCTTGTTGATTGTGGCCAATATCTTGAAAAGGTTTTTCTTCATGGAGCAAAAATAGAAAAAACGCCCGATTTGAGCGTTTTTGTTTTAGGTGTTGAGTGATCGACTTATTTCTTCGAAGTAATGATCACCACGCCGTCTTTAGCCTTGTCTCCATATTTCTCAACGGCCTTGCTGCCCTTGAGTACTTCGATGGTTTCAATGTTCTCGTGGTCAAGGTCTTCCATTTTGCCGTCAGGAATCTCTTTGCCGTCCATGATGATCAGGGGTTTGTCGTCGCCTTCATTCAAAAACACGAAGTCGTGGCCACCGTCATCGCCAGAAAGGGTTTTGATCTTCACGTCGATGTCTTCCGCGCCGGGTTCTCCTTTTTTGATCATGATCTTTGTGGCGCCCTCCTGGTCTTCATCAATCTCGACAACCTTGATGTGTTTGATTTTGGTGGAGTCTCCCGATTCCGAAATCCAGACGTTGCCGTCTGACATGACCTTCACGTCTACATCTTGATGCGAGAAGTGATTGGCACCGTCGCCCCCGATAATGATGACTTCTTTCTCACCGTCTTTGTCGATGATGATCTCTTTGCGGATTTCCTTGTGCATCGTCCCGTCATCGTCGGTGTGGACCGCAACGTGTACGTCATGCATGCCCTTCATGTTGCCCAGGGCCAGGGTTCCGTTTTTAGCATCGTAACGGATGCTGATCGGGGCAATGGGCTCATCTCCACTTTGACTGAGTTTGGCTTGGTTCCCCGTGTTATTCGAAACCGTCAGCTCGATTCCGATGATCTCGTTGGCATCGTTGTACTTCAGTTTTTTGTATTTGAGCTCGATACCCTCTTTCAAGAGATTGGCCTTGAGCCTGTCGAGGTCACTTTTGGAGAAGTCTTTGGTGATGACTTCCATTTCTTCATCGATCTCAATCTCTTGGGTAGAACTGCTCCTTTGCTGCGCAACGATTTCTGTGTTGAAATTCATGGCAAAGGCGGCCAACAGCGGCAGGATAATGCCGAACTTCAGGTACATGATGTTGTTTGATTTGCTTTTCTGTAACATTTGGATTCTCTTTTTTATTAAGGATTGATAAAAGCTGCTGGTCAGGGCCAGCTGATAGGTGGGCTGGGCCGTTTTTAGCAGCAGAAATTCATAGGATTTGCTTTCGTTTCGGATGATATTCGGATTGGAATCCGCGATGTACTCCAAATTTTTCTGGACTTCTTTATGATAGAGCCATACCACAGGGTTGAACCAGAGCACAACACAAATGAGCTCCGAAAACAGGATGTCCAGGCTGTGAAACTGATCCGAGTGGGCTTTCTCATGAGCCAGCACCTGCTCGAGTTCATGACCGTGGAAGCGCTTGTGCGGATAAACTATATATCGGAAAAATGAGAAAGGTGCCGTGTCGTCACTCGTCGGGATCATCCAATAGGGGCCTTCTTTCGTTTTGGGTCGTTTCCTGAGAAACAAATAGAGCGAACCGAGTTGTATCACGAAGCGCGCGCCAAAGAACACAAGACCCGATAGGTAAATCCAGATCAAGATGTCGGTCAGTCCTAAAGATGCTGCCTGATGAACTCCGTCGGCACCTGCTTGAACAACCTGGGTATGGGTCAATGGGATCGTCTCCACCAAAACATATTCCCGAACTTTCAGGCCGGGTAGGAGGAGGCTCGACACCAGACCCAGCAGGAGGTAGGCACGGATCGACTGGAAAAAAGTCTCCCGCTCCAGGAAGATCTTGTACACTCCATAGAACAGGGTAAGAACGGCTGCGCTTTTGAGTAGGTATTCCATTATTTCTCAGGTTTTGATTCGTCCCCTTTTTCGATGAGGTCGATGATTTCTTTCAATTCATTCACGCTGATCTTCTCTTCCCGCGCGAGAAAAGACACCACGTTCTTATAGGAATTCTCGAAGTAGTTGCTGATCGTTTTCTGCATAAAGGTCTTTCGGTACTCCTCCTTGGTCACAGCAGGTTGGTACCTGTGGGTTTTTCCAAACGCTTCATGGCGGATGTAGCCTTTTTCCTCGAGGTTTCGAACGATCGTGCTAATCGTGTTGTAATGAGGTTTGGGATCGGGGAGCTCCCCCAGGACCTCCTTGACGAAGGCCTTTTTCAGATCCCACAGGACCCGCATGATCTCTTCTTCTTTATTGGTGAGTTTTTCCATTGTGATTGTGTGACTTAAATGCAGCGTGTTCGTTTTACGGACTAAAATTAAACTAATCTTCTAGTTGTATAACTATAAAAATAGTTATTTAACAAATTTTTAATAGCCCTTTCGTTGTATATCTTTGTCAAAAATGAGCCTATGAACATTTTGTTGATCGCTGCGGGCCTGGCCCTCCTCATCCTCGGGGGCAACTGGCTACTCAAAGCGGCGGTTTCACTTTCTCTCAAGCTTGAGATACCCAAGATCGTGATCGGTATGACGGTGGTTTCCTTTGCCACGTCGGCCCCGGAATTGATTGTTAGTCTCAATTCTGCGCTCAACGGGCATGCCGATATTGCCCTTGGGAATGTGATCGGTTCGAACATCGCGAATTTTGGCTTTGTGCTTGGGGTCGTGATCATGATCGGCACGATCCAGGTCCAGCGCAGCTTTTACGTGCACGACTGGCCGGTGATGATGTTGTCTTCTTTACTTCTCTATTTGTTCATGACTACCGGGAAAGAGATCGTACGTTGGGAGGGTTTTCTCATGTTCACTCTGTTGATACTCTTTTTGATCTACCTGATTCGCTTTCAAACAACGGCGGTTGTCGACGAAATGCCTGAAGACGACGTGCCCTTGCCCATTGGGAAGTCCATGGGATTTCTGCTCATCGGAGGATTGGCATTGTGGGGCGGATCTGAGCTGTTGATCGAAGGAGCCGTGAACATGGCTGCCCATTTCGGCATCAGCAAGCGCATCATAGGCATTACGATTATCTCAGTGGGTACCAGCATACCCGAGCTGGCAGCCTCTGTGATTGCAGTAGCTCGCAAAGAAAAGGCGATCTCCCTCGGAAACCTGATCGGTTCCAACGTATTCAACATACTGGCTGTGGTCGGAATCACTTCCATGGTGACCCCGATTCCCGTTGAAGACGAAGGACTGTTGAATTTTGATGTGCTGTGGATGCTCTACTTCGCCTTATTGATCTTCCTGCTCGTTTTCGCGCCGTCCAGGATGAAGCTCTCCTGGCGGGAAGGGCTCATTCTCGCCGCTTCTTACCTGGTGTTTATTGCCATACTCGTTTAAATGGTGTGCCCCATGAGGGCAGGGGCATAAAAAAAGTGCCTCCACAAGGAAGGCACTTTTCAATATATAACCAAGCTTATGCTATGCCCAACCTTATGCTTAGGACAGCTCTTTGATATCGGCTGATTTAACCGTTTGAATGATTCTACCTGCGATTTTGTATGGATCTCCGTTTGAAGCAGGACGACGATCTTCCAACCATCCTTTCCAGCCGTTTTCAACCGTGATGATCGGAATTCGAATAGACGCTCCTCTGTCAGATACACCGTAGCTGAAATCAGAAACGTGAGCCGTTTCGTGCAGTCCGGTCAAACGCTCATCATTGTAAGCTCCATATACTCCAATGTGCTCGTCGGTAACAGGTCTGAAAGCTTCACAGATTCTTTCATAAACCTCCCTGGAACCACAGGTTCTGAGGGTAGTGTTTGAGAAGTTCGCGTGCATACCTGAACCGTTCCAGTCTCCTTTGACCGGTTTCGGATGCAATTCAATGTAGTATCCGTATTTTTCTGTCAATCGATTCAGCAAGTATCGGGCGATCCAGATTTCATCACCCGCTTTCTTGGCACCTTTGGCGAAAAGCTGGAATTCCCACTGTCCCGGAGCCACTTCCTGGTTGATTCCTTCAAAATTCAGGCCTGCTGCAATACACAGATCAGCGTGCTCTTCAACAAAGTCTCTTCCCCAGGTATATCTTCCACCTACGGAACAGTAATATTTACCCTGTGGGCCAGGAAAACCACCCCTTGGAAAGCCTAAGGGCAGATCTGTTTCGTTATCCATCAGGAAGTATTCCTGTTCGAAACCGAACCAGAAATCATTGTCGTCGTCGTCAATTTTAGCCCTGTAGTTTGAAGTATGTGGCGTTCCATCTGCGTTCAATACTTCAGACATGACTAACCAGCCGTCCTTTCGGACCGGATCCGGATAGATCGCTACCGGCTTCAACAAGCAATCTGAAGAGCCTCCTTCTGCCTGTTCAGTGGACGAGCCATCAAAGGACCATATTTTACAATCTTCCAGTTTCCCACTAAAATCGTCTTCGATTTTAGTCTTACTTCTCAACTCCTGAGTAGGTTGGTGTCCGTCTAACCAAATGTACTCTAACTTCGATTTGCTCATAAATGTTTAAGATTAATGGTTTCAGGCACAAATATAAATATATTTCAATTACGTCATAAATAATAGGGGTAAATTAGTATAGATTAACATTATTTTTATCAATACCCAATTTTTTAAGGGGTGCATTTTAAAAAACGCTATTTTTATGGGCCAAAAATTAAATTATTAGAGTCATGTCAACATTTAGGTCGAGGGCACTTACAGAAACTTTGAATCGCAATCCGGTCGAAGTCAAAGACAGCAACATGCGATCCGAAAATTTTGCCAGCCATGTCTTCAATGCACAGAGTATGAAACAGTATTTGACGGCTGAGTCTTTCAAGGGAGTGAAAAGCGCGATCAAAGATGGCAAGCGGATTGATCGTAAAATCGCTGACCAGATCGCCAACTCGATGAAGAATTGGGCCCTGTCGATGGGAGCTACCCACTATACCCATTGGTTCCAGCCGTTAACAGGCGGAACGGCTGAGAAGCACGATGCCTTTTTTGAGCTGCTGCCCGATGGGACGACCCTCGAAAAGTTCAGCGGGAACGAGCTTGTACAGCAGGAACCCGATGCCTCGAGCTTTCCGAGCGGAGGGATCCGAAACACCTTTGAGGCCCGCGGCTACACCGCCTGGGATCCTACTTCGCCGGCCTTCATTTATGGAACTACCCTTTGCATCCCCACCATTTTTGTGGCCTATACCGGGGAGGCCCTGGACAACAAAACTCCCTTGCTCAAGGCGCTTTCAGCGGTAGACAAGTATGCCACAGCGGTTGCCAAATACTTTGACAAGAATGTCAGCAAGGTTACTGCCTCCCTGGGATGGGAACAGGAATACTTCCTGATCGACAAGGCCCTGGCGGATGCTCGACCTGACATCATGCTCACCGGACGATCGCTTTTGGGTCATTCTTCGGCGAAAGGACAACAGCTAGACGACCACTATTTTGGCAGTATCCCCAACCGGGTCATGGGATTCATGCGCGAGCTCGAAAGCGAATCCATCAAATTGGGCATTCCAGTCAAAACAAGACATAATGAAGTGGCACCGAATCAATTCGAATTGGCCCCGATCTACGAAGAGGCCAATTTGGCGGTGGATCACAATTCCCTGCTCATGGACATCATGGGCAAAGTCGCTTCCAAACACAACATGAAGGTACTGCTCCACGAAAAGCCTTTTGCCGGCATCAACGGGTCGGGAAAGCATAACAACTGGTCACTCAGTACCGATACCGGAATCAATCTTTTGAGTCCGGGCAAGACCCCGATGAGAAACCTGCAGTTCCTGACCTTTTTTGTCAACACGATAAAAGCCGTCCATGCCTATGAGGAGTTGATGCGTGCCGCTGCGGCATCGGCGGGTAACGATCACAGGCTGGGGGCCAACGAGGCCCCACCGGCTATTATGTCGGCCTTTATCGGCAGGCAGCTTACCGAGGTGCTAAGTGAGCTCGAGAACGTGACCGACGGAAAACTTTCTCCCGAAGAGAAGACCGATCTCAAGCTGAATGTTGTAGGTAAGATCCCCGAGATTTTGCTCGACAACACAGATCGAAACCGCACGTCGCCTTTTGCCTTCACCGGAAACAAGTTCGAGTTTAGAGCTGTCGGCTCAACCGCAAATTGCGCAACCCCCATGACGGTGCTCAATACCATAGTGGCCCGGCAGCTCAAAGCATTCAAAGAGGAGGTCGATCGCCTTATCGAGGGGAAAAGCCTTAAAAAGGATGAGGCCATCTTCAATGTGCTCAGGGAATACATAAAGGACTCTAAGGATATCCTTTTTGAAGGAAACGGCTACAGCGAGCAGTGGGCCAAAGAGGCAAAGAAAAGAGGGCTTACCAATAACAGGTCCACCCCTGAGGCGATACGGGTCAAAGTCAGCAAGGAGGTGATTCGCCTGTACGAGGAGATGGAGGTGATGAATGAAAAGGAGATACGGGCTCGTCACGAGATTGAGCTCGACGAATATTCGCTACGAATACAAATTGAGGGTCGGGTTCTGGGTGACATTGCACTGAATCACGTCATCCCTACAGCCGTAAATTATCAGAATACCCTGATTGAGAATGTGCGCGGGCTCAAAGAGGTGTTTGGCAAGGAATTCGAAACCATCGCCCGAGACCAGTTGGAGCTCATTAAGAAGATTTCGGGCCATATTTCAACGATTACCTCCAAGACCGCTGAAATGGTGGAAGAACGAAAGAAGGCCAATGTGATTGACGATCCGGAGAAAAAGGCCGTGGCGTATTGCGAGAAGGTAAAACCCTATTTTGATCAGATTCGCTATCACTGTGACAAATTGGAGCTCATGGTTGACGATGAGCTGTGGCCCCTTGTCAAATACAGGGAAATGTTGTTTACCCGATGATTTTAAATTAGATTTACGCGAATTAATCAACAATAAACGAAAACAAGAACATGAAAAGAGTTTTAATGACGGCTTGCCTGATTGCAATGGGCATGCAGGCTATGGCACAGAAAGTGGACCAGATGGTAGCAGAGATTGAGCCCAAAGTGATCGAATGGAGAAGAGATTTTCACCAGAACCCGGAACTCTCCAGCCGGGAGTTTGAGACTTCAAAAAAAGTGGCAGCCTTTCTCGAGGGCCTGGGCATGGAAGTTCAAACAGGCCTGGCCCATACCGGGGTCGTCGGTGTTCTTAAAGGGGGAAAACCCGGACCGGTCGTGGCCCTGCGCGCCGACATGGATGCCCTGCCGGTGACCGAGCGTGTCGACCTGCCGTTTGCCTCCAAGGTGAAGAGCGAATACAACGGAATTGAATCGGGTGTGATGCATGCCTGCGGGCATGACACCCATATGGCCATGCTCATGGGGGCTGCCGAGATATTGACCAAAATGAAGAAGGACTTAAAAGGAACCGTCAAGTTCGTTTTCCAGCCGGCCGAAGAGGGTGTACCCCCGGGAGAAGAAGGAGGGGCAGAGATGATGGTAAAAGACGGGGCCCTGAAAAACCCGGACGCTGAAGTGATCTTTGGTTTGCACATCAGCGCCCAGACCGACGTGGGCAAGATCACCTACAAACCCCGCGGGACCCTGGCAGCCGCACAGCGTTTTCATATCAAAGTCCACGGAAAGCAGGCCCATGGCTCGGCTCCGTGGCAGGGCGTCGACCCGATTGTCATCTCGGCCCAGATCATCAACGGCCTTCAGAGCCTGATCAGCCGCGACACCGAACTGACCAAGGAGGCAGCGGTGATTTCTGTGGGTCTCATCCGCGGAGGCGTTCGCAACAACATCATTCCCGAAGAAGTGGAGATGATGGGAACGATCCGAACCCTCGACTATGACATGCAGAAGAAACTGAACGAGATGATGGAGTTTCGCGTTAAGTCGATAGCCGAAAGCTATGGAGGAACGGCCGAGATCGAAATTTCCAAGGGAATTCCAATCACGTATAACGACCCGGAACTGACGGCGAAAATGGTTCCTACCCTGGAGCGTTCGGCCGGCAAGGAGAACGTGAAGCAGATCAATGCCATTACAGGTGCCGAAGATTTCTCGTTCTATCAGAAGGAGATTCCCGGGCTCTTCTTTTTTGTCGGAGGCAAACCGCTCGACGTCAAGGTCGAAGAAACTGCTTCCCACCACACGCCTGACTTTTTTATAGACGAAAGTGGCATGAAAGTTGGAGTGGCATCGCTGGTCAATTTGACCCTGGATTACATGGGTGTGAAGGCGAAATAAGCATTATTTGTAACGGGTGTTACACTCGTTTCGAAAGCGTTTCGGAACTTTGCACAAAATTAATAACTAAATAAAGCATTGATATTCATGGGAATTTTCAATTTATTCGGAAGCAACACCAGCGTATCTGTCATCGAGGAGTATTTGGAGAAGAACGCGATCGTGATCGACGTGAGAACGGTGGAGGAGTTTGAGGATGGTCATGTTCAAGGGTCGAAAAACATTCCCTTGAATCAGATCGGAGCACATATCGAGGAACTCAGGAAACTGGGCAAACCAGTAGTAGCCTGCTGCAGAAGCGGGGCACGAAGTGGATCGGCTGCGACAATTCTGAAACAACACGGCATAGATGCCATCAACGGAGGCCCTTGGGGTAACGTTGCGAATTGCATAAAATAAGCTTGAAAAAAGCGAACAAAAAAGGGAGCCACAGGCTCCCTTTTTTGTTCTCCTTTGATTCGGCGGCATCCTTATTTTCGAGATAGCCTTTGTCCCCGAGAGATCTTCACTTCAGGATGCTTTTCTCCAAGTTTTAAAATTTGCTTTTCAATCTTTTTCTTAAAGTTGCGATAGGTCTCTGAGTCATCCTGCAAAGGTTTGTGCTCCAAGGCCCTGTGAATCGATTGAGCCTCCTGCATGAGCTTGGAGGCTGATGGTTTGATCCAGGTTTCGACAAATTTTTCCCAAATGTAATCCACCGCCAGTTCATTGGGATGGATCAGGTCATTTTTATAAAAGCGATAGTCGCGCAGGTCGTCCATCATGATTTCGTAAGCGGGGAAATAGCTCGTGTCCTCTTGCCGGGCGACCAATTGGTGAACCGCTTCATGAAGGCGGGCCTTACTTCGGGTATTTTCAACTATACCGTCCTTGATATGCCTTACAGGGCTTACCGTTAGAAGAACCGCAATCGACGGATTGACCTCCCGAACCTGCGAAACGATGCGTTCCAGGCTCGTCAAAATCTCTTCAGGGGTCAGAAGTGCTTTTTTAAATTCCTTCTGGGGGATCTTGTGACAATTGGCCACATAGCTGTCCTGACTCAAATGTTTGTACACCCAGGCCGTGCCCAGAGTCAGCACCAGGTGAGTCGCGGTTTTGAGAAACGATTGCCCCTGGCGGATTTGAGACTGGATCGAATCGAGAACGACCTCGGGGTCCTTATGGTTGAACCTGCCGTGGTGATTCAGGCTCGTCCAAACCTCGCCATTGTAAACCAGGTCCTCTTTTTTGTATTGGGTCTGGAGCAGGCAATCCGATACAGCGCGCTCCATAGCGATGGGGTGAAACAGGATGCCATGTGGATTTTCAAAAACCTCAAAGCCAGAAAGCCTCAGTTTGCGCGAGATATGCTCCGAAAAACAGGAACCGATAAGCGCAACTTTTTGATGGTGATCAATCAGTTTGTCACCGGGTTCAAGTACCCAATCTGTTCGGAGCTTGATTCCCATCAGTTCGATTGTATTCGAATCCGATTCCCTCCAAAGGAGGTTCCGGTTCTTACATTTTCGATGAATTGACCAATCAGATCAGTCAGCTCATAGCCTTCATTGGCCCAGTCGTGATTTCCTTCGGGGTCTTCCGCCAGGATGTAAGAGGTCCCTAAAGCTTCCAGTCTTTCTGCAATGGTATCCGATCCGTCAAGCATCAGGTAGCCTACTGCTGAAGGGTCACAGTAATGGTGAGGTGCCGTGCCAAACGGAACAAGGTCGTCTTTTTCTCCATGCACCAGGAGGGCAGGGATGACGTTTTCAGGTGTGATGTAATCACTGTCGATTAGAGCGCCCGCCAAAGAGATGACACCTGCGAACTTTTGGGGTTCGATGCTTTTGAATTCGTAATGACCTGTCATGTAGGCCGCCGTAAGAACGGTCTCGGCCCCGGCGCTGCTTCCGACCAGGAAAATCTGATCGCGGTCAAAGCCAAATTCGGGGTTCTCTTCCAGGAAATCAACGGCAGCCATCAGGTCCTCGGTAGCTTTTAGAAACGTTGTGATCTTGTCGCGCGCCGGGCAGTCACATCCAAATCCGGAACCCTTGCGCGTCAGTCGATAGCTGATCGAAGCCACGTCATAGCCTTTTTGAGCCATCTCCCTCGCGAATTTCTCTTCGCCAACCCCGTCACGGCGTCCCTCATAAAAACCTCCTCCATGAACCAGGACTACCAGCGGCTTTTTGACCCTGTCTTTGGCGCTGCTTGCCTCCCCGGTTTGGATCGTGTAATAGTCCAGGCCCAGGGTATCTTTGTAGACATGGGTGGTTTTCAGGATCGCTGCGCCTTCCTGGGCCACGGCAACGGTAGTTGTCAGAGCCATTAAAATCAAGCAAATACGTGAAAGCCAAATTCTCATTTTTATCATCATGTCTCTCTGTTTCAGGTTCTGAAGGCTAATTGAGGTAATCCTTTGAAGCTTTCAGCGCATCTTCCAGGCCTGCAGGGTTCTTGCCACCCGCGGTTGCAAAGAAGGGCTGTCCGCCGCCGCCGCCCTGTATGAATTTGCCCAGTTCCCTGACGATGTTCCCGGCATTCAAACCTTTGGACTCAACGACCCCTTTTGAAATGTAAACCGCCATTAGGGCTTTGCCGTTGATTTCAGATCCGGCGACAAAGAAGAGATTATCCAGCTGTGATCCCAGCTCGAAGGCCAGGTTCTTGAGCCCGGCTGCATCCAGTTCCAGTTTTGCCCCGATGTAGCTTACTCCGTTTATTTCCTCCCGTTCCTTGACCAGATCATCTTTGAGGGAGGCAGCGCGCAACTTGTTGAGCTGTTCGATTTCCTTTTTCAATTTGGCGTTTTCAACCTGCAGGGCCTCAACGGCCTTCAAGGTGTCCGACGGATTCTTCAGGGCCGAACTCACGGCTTCCAGCTCTTGGTCCCGCTCGAAGAAATACGCCCGGGCCGCATCGTTGGTAATGGCCTCGATCCTTCGAATTCCGGAGGCAATGGCACTCTCGCTTGTGATCTTGAAATGCCAGATGTCCCCCGTGTTCTGAACATGTGTACCCCCGCAAAGCTCCATGGAGTTTCCAAAGCGAATCGTCCGTACGTGATCCCCGTATTTTTCTCCAAACAACATGATCGCCCCGGCCTCCTGGGCCTCGGCCAGGGGTACGTCTCGATTTTCCTCCAGGCTCAGCTTTTCTTCGATTCGGGCATTGACAAACTCTTCGACTTCCTTGAGCTCTTCGGCGCTCAATTTTGAAAAATGGGAGAAGTCAAATCGCAGGTTTTTGGAATGCACCGCAGATCCTTTTTGTTCCACATGCGTTCCCAGGACCTTCCGCAGTGCCTGGTGAAGCAAGTGTGTGGCGCTGTGATTGCACATCGTTCGGAAGCGCTGTTCCGGGTCGACGACAGCCTTGAGAACTCCTTGCGGCTCTCCGGGCAGGTTCTTGGCAAAATGAAGGATCAGGTTGTTTTCCTTTTTGGTGTTCAGGATGTAGACCACGTTTCCGTTTATCTCCTCCAGGTATCCTTTGTCTCCTACCTGTCCGCCTCCTTCGGGGTAGAATGGCGTCCTGTTGAAGACCAGCTGAAAGAGATCGCCTTCTTTTTTCGAGGTGACTTTTCGGTAGCGGGTCAGTTTGATTTCCGCCTCCAATTGGTCATATCCTACAAATGCCGGATCTTCTTCTTCGCCCAGCACCACCCAGTCGTCGGTTTCCATCGCGGCGGCCGCCCTCGATCGTGATTTCTGCTTTTGCATTTCGGCCTCGAAACCGGATTCGTCGAAATCCATGCCGTTTTCTCTCAGGATCAGTCTCGTCAGATCCTTTGGGAAGCCATAGGTGTCATAGAGCTCAAAGGCCTTGGCCCCCGCAATGGTATTTCCGTCTGAGGCCTTGACGATCTCATCCAGCAGGACCAGCCCCTGTTCGAGCGTTCTCAAAAAAGAATGCTCCTCTTCTTTGATCACGTTGTGGATCAGGTTGCGCTGGTTGTGGATTTCTGGAAAACTCTCGCCCATCTGCCGGCTCAGCACGTCGGTCAGCTTGTAGATAAACGGCTCTTTCTGGCTCAAAAAGGTAAAGCCATAGCGAATTGCACGCCTCAGTATCCGTCGTATCACATACCCGGCCCCGTTGTTGGAAGGCAGTTGTCCGTCGGCGATGGCAAAGGCCACGGCACGAACATGATCCGCAACGACGCGAATGGCCACATCGGTTTTCTTTTCCTTTCCGTATTGACTTCCCGTGATGGTTTCTATTTCTTGGATGATCGGGGTAAAGACATCCGTATCGTAGTTGGATCTCACCTTCTGGATCACCATGCAGAGTCGTTCGAAGCCCATGCCCGTGTCGACATGTTGCTCGGGCAGCTTATCAAGGGTGCCATCGGCCTTGCGGTTGAACTCCATAAAAACAAGGTTCCAGATCTCGATGACTTCGGGGTGGTCCATATTGACCAGTTCCCGTCCGCTCAGGTTCTTTTTATCTTCCACGGGTCGGATGTCAACATGAATTTCGCTGCACGGTCCGCAGGGTCCCTGGGCACCCATCTCCCAAAAATTGTCTTTTTTGTTTCCCCGCAAAATTCTGTCTTCGGGCAGGTGTTTCGTCCAGAAATCATGGGCCTCCTGGTCAAAGGAGGTGCCGTCTCTTTCATCTCCTTCGAAAACGGTCACGTAGAGGCTTTCCTTGTCAATGCCAAAGACTTCGGTGAGCAGTTCCCAGGCCCAGTCGATCGCCTCCTCTTTGAAATAATCGCCGAAGCTCCAGTTTCCGAGCATCTCGAAGAGCGTATGGTGATAGGTGTCCATACCCACCTCTTCCAGGTCGTTGTGCTTTCCGGATACCCGCAGGCATTTCTGCGTGTCGGCCACTCTTGGGAATTTGGGTTTCTTCTGCCCGAGAAAGTACTCTTTGAACGGGTTCATTCCTGCGTTGACGAACATCAGGCTGGGATCATCCTTGTTGACCAGCGGGGCCGAGGCCACGATCTCGTGATTCTTCGAGGCAAAAAAGTCTAAAAACTGATTTCTGATTTCCTGTGAAGTCATAAAAATGATTTAAGTGACAGGGCTTAGAATCCTGTTAGAGAGACGAAAAAAAATTGTAAATTTGTTTTCTGCGTCTGCCGGGAATGCCTGTACAGGTGCAAAAATAGTATAATTAAGCTTATGGCGAAGGTAAAATATTACTACGATTCCGACACCCTGTCCTACCGGAAGATCGAGCTTAGAAAGCGCGACAAATTCAGGCGGCTGATGGTTTTTATGGTGGCTTCGGCTCTCATGGGCGGACTCATGGTTCTGATCATGTACCAGTTCGTTGAATCCCCCCGTCAGAAAGTGCTGAAAAGGGAGTTGGCGAACATGCAGCTTCACTACGAGCTGATCGAGAAAAAGATGGCCCAGGCCGAGGAGGTTCTGGAGGACATTCAGAAGCGCGACAACAACATTTACCGGATCTATTTTGAAGCCAACCCCATTCCCGAAGAACAGCGAAAGGCCGGATTTGGAGGGGTGAACCGTTATAAATCGCTGGAGGGTTTTGACAATTCCCAGATGATCATCCAGGCGACAAAAGACCTCGACATCTTGTCCAAGCAGCTTTATGTCCAGTCGAAATCACTCGACGAGATCATCAACCTGGCGAGAGACAAGGAGGAGCTCCTGGCCTCGATACCCGCGATTCAACCGGTGAGCAGACAGGATCTGACACGTATGGCCTCCGGTTACGGCTGGCGCTTGGATCCATTCACCAAGGCGAGAAAGTTTCACAAAGGCATGGATTTCACCAGCCCCAGGGGCACTCCGATTTACGCCACAGGCGATGGAAGGGTTATAAGAAGAGATAATAGTGCCTCAGGGTATGGAAAGCACGTGCGCATTGATCACGGTTTCGGCTATGTCACCTTGTACGCCCACTTGTCCAAGTACAACGTGAAACGCGGACAACGCGTCAAGCGCGGGGATCTCATTGGCTATGTCGGAAGCACAGGTCGATCTCAGGCACCTCACCTCCATTACGAGGTGCGCTACAATGAAAATGCGGTGAATCCGATAAACTTTTACTACGGGGACCTCTCACCGGAAGAGTTCCGCGAAATGTTACGAATGGCTTCTCAGGAAGGACAATCTCTCGACTAATGCAAATAGACCTGCCAGAAAAACGATATTACAGGATTGGTGAAGTTGCCAAGGCCTTTGACGTGAATACCTCCCTGATTCGCTTTTGGGAAAATGAATTCGACGTGCTGAAACCCAAAAAGAACAAGAAAGGGAACCGGCTCTTTACACAAGAGGACCTGAAGAACCTCCAGATGATCTATTTTCTGGTCAAGGAAAAGGGCTTTACCCTTGAAGGGGCGAAGAAGAAATTGAAAGAGAACCCAGGTAGCCTTTACGCCAAACACGACCTGATCCTCAGGCTCGAGGAGATAAAAAATGAATTAATTCAAATTAAAAACGAACTTTAAATTTTACCAATCATGAAAAAGTGGCTCCCATTAATCATTATCGTTGTCATCCTGATCGGAATCTTCCGGTGGGGCGTAGGGCTGAACAATACCATGGTCGAGAAGCAGGAAACGGCGCGCACCCAGTGGGCCAATGTCGAGAGTGCCTATCAGCGCAGATCCGACCTGATCCCAAACCTGGTCAGTACGGTCAAGGGCTATGCGGATTTTGAAAAGGAAACCCTTGAGGGCGTCATTCAAGCCCGGGCCAATGCGACAAAAACAACCATTGATCCTAGTAATATCACTCCGGAGCAAATGGCCCAATTTCAGGAGTCACAGAATTCCCTGACAGGTGCGCTCAGCCGTCTGATGGTCGTTGTTGAAAGATATCCCGACCTGAAGGCCAATCAGAATTTCCTCGAATTGCAAAGTCAGTTGGAAGGCACCGAGAATCGCATCAACGTTGAGCGCAACCGGTTCAACACGGTGGCAAAAGACTACAATATTTACATCAAGAAATTTCCGGCCAGTGTGGTCGCAGGATTCCTGAATTTTGACGAGATGGCTCTGTTCCAGGCGGCACCCGGAAGCGAGCAGGCACCCGAAGTGAACTTTGATTGAAGGAAATCGATGAATCGAAACCCTAAAACAGACTAGATCTTGGAAGTAGAGGCATTTTTGACGGCAGAAGAGGAGCAAGGCATCATAGAAGCGATCATTGAGGCCGAGAACCATACTTCGGGAGAGATTCGGGTTCACCTGGAAAAAGCCCTAGACAAAGATCCGATTCAAAGGGCCGAAGAAGTCTTCTTTTTCCTGGGCATGGACCGAACCAAGAATCAGAACGGCATTCTCTTTTATGTCGCGGTCGATGACCATCGATTTGCTGTCATTGGAGACAAGGGGATCGACAAGGTTGTACCCGACGATTTTTGGGGGAGCATCCGGGATGAGGTCATCACCGAATTCAAGTTGGGCAAATACGCCAAAGGTCTTGTTCAGGGTGTTTTGCATGCCGGAGAGAAACTCAAAGAGTTCTTCCCCGTCGATGACGCCGACCAGAACGAGCTGCCGGATTCGATTTCCAAGAATCACTAGATGAAGTTCCAAAGGGCAAAAGTATTTCGTATTTTTGTACGCGAAAAACTTCTACTATTTCATGTCAGTATTTTATAAACTCCCTATCAAGGAAGTGAGAAGGGAAACGGTCGAGGCTGTTTCTATAGCATTTGATGTCCCTGAGGATCTCAAAGGTGAATTTGAATTTATACCCGGCCAATATGTGACGCTGCAGGCGGATCTGGATGGGAGTGTGCTGAGAAGAGCGTATTCGATCTGTTCCAAGCCCTCAAGCGGAGAATTGCGGGTATCGGTAAAGGAAGTTCCAAATGGCCGCTTTTCCCAATTTGCCAACCGAAAGCTTAAAGCTGGCGATCAGATGGAGGTTGCGGGTCCGGAGGGGAGATTCACGCTCGAGACTTCGGATGTTCCGAAAAACTATATGGCCTTTGCGGCAGGCAGCGGGATCACCCCTGTTATTTCGATGGTTCAAACGGTTCTTGAACAGGAGCCCGACAGTCGATTTGTTCTTGTATATGGCAACAAGTCGAAAAAGCAAACCATGTTCAGGGAGAATCTCGATGCCTTGAAAGAGACCTACGGGGATCGATTTACCCTGTATTACGTTTTTAGTCAGATCATCAGTGACAATGCTTTTTTTGGAAGAATTGACAAAAAGCTTGTCCAGGAGATCCTGGTTAAGAATGACCCGGCTTCCTTCGATGATTTTTTCCTTTGCGGACCCGAGAAGATGATCGACACGGTCAGGGAGGAGCTGATCAAGCGAGGAGTTAAGGAAGACAGCATCAAGTTCGAGCTTTTCTCAACTTCTTCTCACAAGATAGAGGTGAAGAAGGAACTTTCAGGCAATACGGAGATAAGCGTTATGCTTGACGACGAAGAGACTACTTTTGAGATGCGCAAGGACGAATTTGTGCTCGACGCGGCTTTGGCCAAAGGTCTTGATGCGCCTTATTCGTGCCAGGGAGGCATATGCAGCAGCTGTCTGGCTCGGGTTACAGAGGGTTCCGCGACGATGGAGAGAAACAATATTCTGGATGAAGATGAGGTCAAAGAAGGCCTGATACTGACCTGCCAGGCGCACCCCACATCCGATGTGATCAAAATAGATTTCGACGACGTGTAGCGGAAGAGCCTTAAAAAAGGAGCTATGATTAATGAATATCTCAATGCCATACTCTTAGGATTCGGCCTGTCCTTCATGGTCGGACCGGTTTTCTTCACTTTGTTGGAGACGAGTATAACCCGCGGTTTCAGGGCGGCTTTGAGCTTTGATTTAGGGGTGATTTTGGCAGATGTCATGTTCATTACCGTTTCCTATTACGGCAGCGTCTCCATCCTTCAAAGAATTCAAAACGACCCCCGGATCTTTCTGATCGGGGGGGTGGTGCTGATCATCTACGGAGCGTTCACCATTTTTTACAAGAAAACCAAGAAGATAGTAACCGACAAGGAGCTGGTCGTTGTGGAGAACAACAATTACATCGGTCTCTTTTTCAAGGGATTCTTTCTCAATTCGATCAATTTCGGGGTTCTGGCCTTTTGGCTCGCAGTGGTCCTCGCCGTAAGCTCGAATTTCATGATGGACGGGAGCAAGGTCTTTCAGTACTTTGCGGTGATGGTGACGGCCTTTCTCTGCACCGACATGATTAAAATTCTGTTGGCCAAGCAATTGAAGCGTAAAATGACACCGGTGATGATGAGAAAAATAAGGCACACCCTGGGCGTTTTCTTTATCCTCTTTGGGATTGCCCTGGCAACCAAGCGTTATATCCCCGAAAAGACGATGGACCGGATCGATTCGGTCATAGACAAGATGAACCCTTAATTCTTCTCGACTTTCAGGTTGTATTTGTCGGCAACTTTGTGAAACAAATCCAGGCGGTCCTTGTTCTGAAGGTCCTTGTACATATAACCGATCTTTTTGGCCGCGTCGGCTCTGTAAGGTGAATTCTGAGCTGTGTAAATGGTATAGGCGTGAATCAAGTTATCCAGACCCTTTTCTTCCTGGTTCTGGGTATACTGGATCAGACCCAGCCCGTAATAGCCTTCGGGATCACCCGAATAGACCTCGATGAATTTCTCATAGTGTTTCATCGCCTCCTTGTATTGCTCATTGAGATTGCAGGTGATGGCGATGTTGAGCAAAGGCAGTCTCCCTTTGTCATAGATTTCCAATGACTTCTCATAGGCGGCAATGGCCTCATCGTATTGTTTCATCTTGCGATAGCTGATGCCGAGATTGTCCCAGGCAAAGGCAAACTGTTCGTCGATGGAAACGGCCTTTTTGAATTTTTCAACAGCACTTTCCACATCCCCTTCCTGGAGATATTCCATTCCGTCGTCATAGGCCAGCTGGGCCAACACGTTTTCGGAATAGGAATGCTTGAATTTTCTGTTTTCCGAAAATGCCAGCTCCTTCAATGGCCCACAACTTTGGACCAAAACCGACTCCACCTGTTTGAAGCGGTCGACTTTTACTTCCTCACCGTCTTTGAACACAGCCAGGGAGCCTTTGATGCACTTTTGGATCTCGTCATTCTTGTTCTCGGCACCTGATTCGATGCTGGCAATGCATTTGCACGCGTCTTCTGAGGCGGCGATCAACTCATCGGAAGCCGTGTTTTGGGCATAACCCGCAAGGGTGCCTAATATCAATAGGTATTTAAGTAGTTTCAAAAGAAGGATCTTTTATATTAAATTCCAGTACTGCCAAATCCGCCTTGTCCGCGTTTGGTTTCATCTAGAACGTCAACTTCCTCCCATTTAGTATGTACATAGGCGGCAATTACCATTTGAGCGATACGATCCCCATCATTGATCGTGAAGCTGTCGTTGGAGAGATTGGCCAGGATCACCCCGATTTCACCGCGGTAGTCTGCGTCGATGGTTCCGGGTGCGTTGAGCACCGTAATACCGAATTTCGCCGCCAGTCCGCTTCTGGGTCTTACCTGGGCCTCGTAGCCCGGCGGCAAGGCGATAAACAGCCCGGTCTTCAGGATCATTCGTTGCAGGGGCTTCAGTGTCACAGGTCCTTCGAGATTGGCGCGCAGGTCCATGCCGGCCGAGGCAGCTGTCTCATAGCTCGGCGTCGCGTGTTTCGACTTGTTGATGATTTTTACATTTATGCTTTCCATATTTCACGTATTTCATTTTTTTGATTCCAATAAGCATATCCGATAAAGAGAATCGTAAGGGCTACTGATATCAGGTAATTCCCCCTGAAAAACACGAATGACAAATAAGATAGCCCTGTGGCAAGCAACAGCAGCAGACCCGACTTTTTCAGGGTATAGGGTATCGGGTAGTATTTGCGTCCGAAAAAGTAACTCAACAGCACCATGGTGAGATAAGCGGCCAGGGTCGCCCAGGCAGAGGCCATGATTCCCAGGACCGGGATTAGCGCCAGGTTGAGAGCCAGGGTGATCATCGCCCCAGCCAGGGAAAAATACATGCCGTAGCGCGTTTTATCGGTGAGCTTGAACCAGATTGACAAATTGTAATAGATCCCCAGGAAGAGGTTGGCCAGCAAGATCACCGGCACGATCATAAGGGCAGCAAAGTATTCTTCCTTGCCAAGCAGCAACCCGGCAAACAGGTCAATAAAGCCCACGACGATCAGCATGAACAGCGCTCCGAATATCAGGAACCAGGTCATGATTCGGGCGTAGGTGTCTTTTGCGTTTTTCTTGTCGGCCTGGTTGAAGAAAAACGGTTCTGCGCCCAGTTTGAAAGCCAGGATGTAAAGGGTCATGAATACGCCCAATTTGTAACAGGCCGCGTAGACCCCCATTTCCTCTTTTCCAAAATAGTGCTCCAAAAGGAGCTTGTCGAGGTTTTCATTGGTGACATAGGCGATGCTGCTGATCATGATGGGCAGTCCGTACATGAGCATGCGGCCGAGCAGCCTCCGGTCGAAGGTCATTTGGAACTTCAAAAGGGTTGGCAATAGCAGCAAAAAGGTTGCGGCACTGGCCAGCAAATTCGCCACAAAGATGTACAGTACCAGGGGGTGTTCCGAGAATCCGCTTGCAACGAATTTGGGCACGTAGCCTCCCTGGCCCATCACGTAGGGCACGTACCAGAGGAAATACAGGTTGAAAAAGGCGTAGATCAGGATGTTCATGACCTTGAAAAACATAAAACGGATCGGCCGGTTGGTGACCCGGAGGTAGGCATAGGGAAGAACGACCAGCGTGTCAAGGGTCGTCACCGCAATGAGTATCTTAAGGTAAAGAGGATCTGAGAATCCGAAGTAGTATGTCAGTTCATCCGAATAGGAATACATCAATCCGAAAAACAGTAGGGTGGTGGTCAGTAAGCTGATAAAGCTTGTCGAAACGACTTTTCCCTTTTCTTTTTCCTTGGTGAAAAACCGGAAGAAAGCCGTCTCCATGCCATACGTCAGCAGGGCGTTGAAGTAGGCGGCATATACGAAATAGATGGTGTTCTCGGCATATTTTTCAGAAGCCAGGGTGTTGGTGTGCAGCTTGACCAGGACAATATTGACGGCCCGCGGCAGCACCGCGGCTATTCCGTAAATGATGGTGTCTTTAAAAAAACGGTTGATGGCGTTCAAGATGCGCTCATTGAGAATCCTTCCGAACAAAAATATAATTTATGGGCAACAATGGAAGTTCCGGATCGATTTTCTTTGAACAAAAAAAAGCCCCGGTACAAACCGGGGCCTTTCAAATCAAGATTCTGAATCTTGTATCCGTCTTGCTTATGCCTCAATAGGGACTATTGAAACGTAAGATTTGTTGTCTTTTTTCTTTGAGAATTTAACGATCCCGTCTACCTGGGCGTGCAACGTGTGGTCTTTGCCCATGTACACATTTTCTCCGGGATAGTGCTTTGTTCCTCGTTGACGAACAAGAATGTTGCCTGCAATGGCACCTTGTCCTCCGAAGATCTTCACTCCGAGTCGTTTCGATTCTGATTCTCTACCGTTCTTAGAACTACCTACACCTTTCTTATGAGCCATGATCTACTTTTTTAAAGGTTAATTATTTCTTAGGGGTTTCCTTTTTTGCCTCAGTCGCTTTCTTAGCTGCCGGTTTCTTGGCCGCTGGCTTCTTTGCAGCAGCTTTTGGGGCTGCTTTTTTAGCCGCAGGCTTTTTCGCAGCAGCCTCTTTCTTGGCTGGCGCTTCTTTTTTAGCTGGTGCTTCTTTCTTGGCAGCCGTCTCCTTTTTAGCTTCTGCCTTCTTTGCAGGAGCTTTCTTGGTTGAGATGCCGTCAATCTGGATCTCGGTCAGGAACTGACGGTGACCGTTTTTCACCTTGTACCCTTTTCTTCTTTTTTTCTTGAATACGATAACCTTGTCACCTTTGAGGTGTCCAAGAATCTTTGCAGATACTTCTGCATTTTCTATAACCGGGGCGCCAATGGTCACTTTGCCGTCATCCAGAAGAAGAACCTTGTCAAAAGTAACTTTTGACCCTTCCTTGCCTTCCAAACGATGAACAAAAACCTTTTGGTCTTTCGCAACTTTAAATTGCTGCCCTGCTATCTCTACAATTGCATACATGACACTAATGTTTTTGCTATTACTTAATTATGCCTTTCTGATTAGGCGGGTGCAAATATACATCTTTTTCTTTGATATGGAAAACTTTTTACGCTTTGCCCTTGTTAGTCAGGTAGACCCCCAAAAGCACCAGTCCTCCGGCAAGGAACTGATCAAAATAAATCCGCTCTCCGTCGATCACGCCCCAGAAAATGGCGACGATCGGGATCAGGTAGGTCACCGAGCTAGAAAAAATCGGAGAAGAGATCTTTACCAGTTTATTGAAAAGCGTCTTGGCCATTGCCGTTCCGAATACGGCCAGCAGAACAAGGTAAAATAAAGAGGTTTGAGCCTCGACGATAAAATCGATCCGGAAGAACCTCGTAAATGACAGGACTATAATCGCCGGAATCATCAAAAGAACGAAGTTTCCGGTTGTTATGGTAAGGGCACTCAGCTCCTCCAGGTGTTTTTTGAGTATATTGATGTTGAAAGCGTATCCAACAGAGGCCACAACGATGAGCAGGGCAAAGGCGTAATTCTGATCCGGATTGAGCTGTGCGCCTTTCAGGATCAGCATCAGGGCGCCCGAAAGGCCGATCAAGACCCCGAAGATCTGTTTTCTCAAAAAAGAGAAGCCGAAGAAAGCAGCGCCAACCCAAAGCGTGTTGAGCGGCGTAAGTGAATTCAGGATAGAAACGATGGAGCTGTCGATGTTCATCACGGCGAAGGCAAAGAGAAAGACCGGTATGAAGGTTCCGACAAGTGCGGTGACAAAGATGTAGAACCACTGTTTTCTGGATACTTTGGAAAGACCTCTGTAGCCCAAAGGGATGAGGGTCATACCGGTGAAGATCATCCGCAAGGCGCCGACCTGCACAGGACTCAAATGGATCAGGGCCTTTTTCATCAGGATAAAGGAGCTTCCCCAGATCAGGGCAAGTACGATCAAAATCATCCATCTTATGTGCTCACTCCTCATGTGATTTCTTTGTCAGGGCCTTTATTTTTCATAATTTTGCGTCCGATCCGAATCATTCTTTAAACCCAATGAAACGCCCGTGAAAATACTCAATAAATTCCTGACCGTGCTCTTGATCACCATCATTTTTGTTTCCTGTGACACCGGGGACAAGGCTTCCCATGCAGAAAATGAGAAAAACAACGAAACTCAAATCAAAGAGGCTGATGTCAAAACTGTTCAGCTTGAAATCAAGGGGATGACCTGCGAGATCGGATGTGCCAAACTCATTCAGTCAAAACTTTACAAGACGGATGGGGTGACCTTTGCCGAGGTCCATTTTGCAGACAGTTCGGGCGTGGTTTCCTATGATGCCAACCGCCTGAGTGAAAAGGATCTGGTACAGGCAGTGGAAAAGGCAGGAGGAGGTGATTTATACACAGTGAGCTCGATCGATCCTGTGACGGCCGAAGTTTCGTCAGAAGAACCCTCAGGGACTGCAGACTAAAATTCACTTCTAATTGCTTTTTAGTGTTGCATTTATACCCGAAAAGGGTTTACTTTGTTGTTTAACTTAACCATTAACAAGAAATACCATGAATTTTATGAAAAGATTTTTAACACTAATGCTGGTTGGAGCTTTGATATTCGCTTGCAAATCTGAGAAAAAAGAAGCAACAGAAGCAGCAGAAGATGCAGTGGAGGCTGTTTCGGAGGCAGCAGATGAAACTGCAGATGCCGTGGAAGAAGGGGCAGAAGCTACTGAAGAGGCGGCAGAAGAAGCGGCGGAGGATGTGGAAGATGCTGCTGAAGAGGCTGGAGAGGCTGTTGAAGAAGCGGCTGAAGAGGCCACATCTGAGGAGAAGAAACTGGTTGTCTATTACCCAAGAGACTCCAAACTTGCCAATGAGACCGAAAAAGCAATCAAAAGACTTTATGAGTCGAACCCAACGATTCAGCAACATTTCTATGATGCCCATGGCTTCGTCGTTTATCCCGTAATCACCAAAGGTGGACTTGGAATTGGCGGTGCTGGAGGAAAAGGATTGGTTTTTGAAGACTACAAAGTGATTGGCGGAGCCAGCTTGGCACAGGCAACTTTGGGTCTGCAGGCCGGTGGACAGCAATACATGGAAGTGATCTTCTTTGAAGACAAAGCAGCCCTTGACCGATTCAAGGAAGGTAAAATAAAGTTTTCAGGACAGGCTTCTGCTGTTGCCCTGAAAGACGGAGCCTCTGTTGATGTGGACTACCAGGATGGAGTTGCTGTTTTCACAAAAGCGAAAGGTGGACTGATGGCAGAAGCGTCGCTCGGCGGGCAAAAATTCAAATACAAAGACGGGGTGAATTAATATTGACCCATTTATTAACTAAATCTTATTAAAATATGAAAATCATTAAGTTATTATTTGTTTTGATCGCGGTCACCGCATTGACCTTTTCATGCAAATCGGAAAAGAAAGAAGGTGCTCAGGATGAATCTGCCGTTGAAATGACAGAAGAAGGCTCAATGGATGAAAGTTCTGAAGCAGCAGCTGCTTCTGAAGCCTCATCTGAAGGTGCTTCAGATGCTACCGCAGCCGGAGCAGCAGGAGCTGCCGGTGCAGAAGCTACAGGCTCATCCTCAGGAGATGTTAGTGCCACTCCTGCAGAAGGAGTTGAAAGCGCGGCCAAAGGAGTTGAAGAAATGGCCGTCGCCGAAGGCGTGATGACCGAGGAAATGGCTGATACCCCAGCGATCTATCCGGGCTGTGTCGGTGAATCTGAAGAGGCTGTGCGAGCGTGCAACAAATCCAAGTTCATTGAGTTCATCGAAAAGGAATTCAACAAGGAGATTGCCAATGGTTTGGGAGTTGGACCGGGTTCTGTAGAGATCAATTCTATTGTTCAGGTTGACACGGAAGGCAAATGTAAGGCGATCAAAGTCACAACATCTCACTATAAGCTTGAGAATGAAATGAAAAGAGTAATTGCCGCCGTTCCTCAGGTGACACCGGCCACACACAAGGGAGAAAGTGTTCCTGTGACTTTCAAGTTGCCTTTTGTACTTGTGGTTAAACAAGACTTGATTGAAAAATAAACCTTATGATATTGGTTCTTTGGAATCAAGAATGAATCCGGTACAGTCGTGCCGGATTTTTTTATTTTTTTCCCTTGAGTGGAGGAATATTTCCAAGAAAAGTCAGGAACTTTAGAAAATCTTCATATTTCATTGCGTTCTTGCACCCATCAATTATAAAAATAACTCTAAACTAACAACTATGAAATTGATCAAAAGTTTACTGATGATGGCTATCGTGGCAATGGTAGCGATATCTTGTGGTGAATCGAAAAAAGAAGCAACAGAAGTTGCCGAAGATGCAGTTGAGGCTGTAGAAGAAGCAGGTGAAGCTACGGCAGAAGCTGTGGAAGACGCAGTTGACGCAACTGAAGATGCAGCAGAAGACGCTGCTGACGCTGTTGAAGAAGCTGTAGACTCACTGGGTGCCGATGCTGAAAAAGCTGTCGACTCAGCAAAAGCCATGGCCGACGCAGCTACAACAAAATGAGACGGACAATGCTCAAAGGACGGAAAAAGCTGTAACGGAAGTTGCAAGGCTTAACCGCTTGTGAACATACGAATAAAGGAGCTACCCAACGGGTAGCTTTTTTTTGCTCCAAATCGAAATCTTCTTTCTGAGGGAGTAATAGAGAAAGAGCAGTGATATGACATACAGTAGTCCGAAAAGCTGGTGGAGCGTTCCATAAAACAGCGGTATGCCTGTCTTTACTCTAAGAAGCGTCATGATACCCAGAAAAACCTGGAAGATCACCAGCACATAGGAAACCGTCAACCATTTGATGGCATTCGTATGGACGTGATTCCTTTTTTTGTGGTAAAAATAGAAGGTCAGCAAAAGAATGATGTAGGCCAGCCCGCGGTGAACGAACTGCACCAGGGCCGGAGCAAAGCTGTCACTGTCGTAGTTCGTCATGTTCTCCCAGGTCCAGTTGCTAGAATCCATCAGCACCTTGGGAATGAAGGCTCCATTCATGGAGGGCCAGGTCGGGTAGGCCAATCCGGCCCGCATTCCTGCCATCAGCCCCGCGAAGACCAATTGCACGCCTGTAAATACGAGCAGGATCAATACAAATCTGGTATGCCCCTTCAGGGGTTTGTTCTCCATGAGGAATACATCCGCAATAGCTTTGACCATCGCCCCAATGGTCACAATCGCCAGCATAAAGTGCAGGGTGAGCTTGTACGCATTCACCCAGGGGCGATCGACGAGTCCGCTGAGCACCATGATCCATCCTGCGGAAGCTGTGATTCCTGCCAGGACAACGACCAGCAAAAGCCGTTTGATAAGGAACCAGTCAATTTGCTTTCGAATCAAAAAGATCACAAAGGGGATGAGAAAGATCAATCCCAGCGCACGCACCCAGAGGCGATGAAGGTACTCCCAGAAGTAGATGAACTTGAAATCCTTCATGGTGAAGTCTGAGTTGATCTTCTGGTATTGAGGTGTCTCTTTGTAGAGATCGAATAATTCGATCCATTGCGCCTTGTTCATGGGAGGGATGACCCCCGTGATGATGTCCCAGCTCGTTATCGACAGACCCGACCCGGTAAGTCTCGTAATGCCACCGATGATGACCTGTCCTATAAGGAGAATGAGTCCGAGGATCAGCCAGCTTCTTATCGTTTTGTTATACAGATACTTCTTTTTCATTGATTCCCTTTTTTTAGCCTATCTCCATTCCATGGTCTCGATGAGCCGAACGATGTCCTTTTCGATATGGCGCACAGCCGGCCGGATCGAATCATAATTGGGCTGCACGTCAAAATAAACGGCACCCGTAATGAAATGATTGACACTGTCGGTCAGATGGAATTGCAGGGGGGAAGCTGCATTGCCTGTTACCTCAAAAACCGAACCGTAAACTTCGTTCTTTTCACTGACAAAAGGCCTGGAACTGATCCCGTCGGCTTTGATGGTATGGTTGAATGTTAGTTTTTCGGCTTCGCGCAAGAGCTCCGGGAGGTTGCCATCAACCGGTCGGTAAGTCATGTTCACGGAGGCTTTGAGCTCGTGGTATTCCAGGTTGACCCAGCATTTCTCATTGATTACCGCTTCACAATCGATTGATTTTTCAAAGTGAAATGGACAATCCGACTTGAGAACAACGTATTGCGCACCCGGATATTCCAAACGCAGCTGTGCCTTGGGCTTGGGCACAGGTTGCTCCTCACAGGAAATCACTAGGATCGCAAGGCCGATGGCAGCAACAAATATCCTTTTCGTCAAATTTCTCATGCTCTGGTCTTTTTCGGCAGGGTTATCTTCACCTGCTTGATTCTTTTTTTGTCGACGGCCTCAATCAGGAATCGATAGCCATTGTATCTTACCGTTTCTCCTTTCCTCGGGAATTTCCCAGTTATTTCAAGGATGAGACCCGCGAGGGTCTCAGCCTCCATTTCTTCCAGGTTCAAAACCTCCTCATCGAGCTGCAATACCTTGAGCAGATCTTTGAGGGTGGTTTTGCCCTCAAACACATAGTTCAGATCGTCCAGCTTCGAGTAGGAAAGATCCTCCTGATCGAACTCATCTGAAATCTCACCGACGATCTCCTCGATGATGTCTTCCAGGGTGATCAGGCCCGAAGTTCCTCCATACTCATCCACCACAATGGCGAGGTGATTCTTCATTTCCTGGAATTCTTTGAGCAAATCATCCAATTTCTTGTTCTCGGGAACGAAAAATGCCTCCCTTATGATCTTCTTCCACTGAAAGCTCTTCTTGTTCAAATGGGGAAGCAGGTCCTTGGTGTAAAGGATGCCAATGATCTTGTCGATGCTCTCCTCATAAACCGGAATTCGCGAATGCCCCTTTTTTACAATTTTGTCGGTGATTTTCGCGAAGGGTTCGTCGGAGGACAAAGCAAAGATATCCATTCTGGGGCACATGATTTGGGAGGTTTCGGTGTTCCCGAAGTTGACAATTCCCTGTAGAATTTTTTTCTCTTCTTTGGTTGTTGCTCCCGAGGAAGTGAGTTCCAGCGCCTGAGACAGAACTTCCACAGAAAGATCAGAGGGCTTTTTGCCGAGCTTCTTCTCCACCAGCCCTGTCAGCTGCATCAGGGGAGTGCTCAAAAAGGTCAGGAAACGCGTCAGGAATGACATGGGCCGGGCCATGAAGGACGCAAACTCATAGGAATTTCTGTTGGCATAAACCTTCGGCAGTACTTCACCGAACAGCAGAATTAGAAAGGTAACCAATAAGATTTCAATGAGGAATTTTACGATTTGCGACTCGAATCCTCCAAAAAGGAAGTCTCCGACATAGGCAAATATGAGTATGAACAGGATATTGATGAAATTGTTCGAAATGAGAATGGTCGCCAGGAGTTTTTTGGGCCTGTTCAATAACTCGGCAACGAGATGAGCTTTTGGGTCATCCGGTTTATCCAGATCAGATCGTGTAAGTGAAAAGAAAGCCACCTCTGTCCCGGAAATGATTCCGGAGGCAATAAGCAGGCCCAGCAGGGAGGCGAGTCCCGCAATCAGGCTCCAGTTTTGTTGAATCGCTACTAAGAAACTTTCGGGTTCAGGATCCAATGATCAAAGTTTTGATTTGCAAAAATACAAAGAATCTAGAATGGTAGGTCATCCGTTTCATCTTCCTTGACCCTCTGGTCGACCGGTTCGGCGGCAGCTGGGTTCGGCGAGTCAAATCCGCCGGGATTATTCAGCTCTTTCTTGGTGTTGAGAAAGGTCATTTCCTGGGCCTGGATTTCTGTCGTATATCGCTTGACGCCTTCTTGTTCCCACTGTCGAGTTTTGATTCTGCCCTCGACATAAACGCGGTCACCCTTGCTTAGAAATTTCTCGCAGAGCTCGGCCAGCTTGTTTCTGACTACGACATTGTGCCATTCGGTCGTCGTGATTCGCTCACCTGTCTGTTTATTGGTATAGGTCTCGTTGGTCGCCACCGGGAACCTCCCGATACAATTGCCGCCTTCGAAATAATGCATCTTTACCTCATCGCCCAAATGTCCGATGAGCATAACCTTGTTCAGTGAATTCGCCATAAACCATATGATTGAGACTCAAAGATACTACAAATTCAAAATTTGATGTCAGGAGTCTCCTTTGTATTTATCAACAAAGTTCTGTAGGGGCACGGGCAAAGCATGATTCACCAATTCTTTCCACGCCGTGGTTTTGGGTGGTTTTTCATCGGTGTGGATCAACCAGAAATCCATGTGAAGCTCTTGGTGAGATAGTTTGTGAATGACAGTCTGTGCATTGAACTTTTTGAGTCCGTAGACCTCCCCGAGGTTAAACTCACTCACCACCTGGTTTTCTATGCTTTCTGGGTCAGCAAAGGATTCGTAGGATTCGAGCAAAGGAAATTCGTATAGGTGTTTCCAAATGTCTCGACCCGTTCGTTTTTGAATCCGGGTCAGGCCCTCAGAAGAATCGAGAACGAGATAGTTGAAGTACCGCTTTCGAACTTTGGTCTTTCCTTTCTTGACGGGAAATAGTTGGGTTTCTTTGGCCAGGTGCGCATAGCATTTTTCCTGAAGAGGGCATGTCTCGCACGAGGGGCTCTTTGGGGTGCAGACAAGTGCACCAAGTTCCATGACGGCCTGGTTGTGATTGCCTGGTTGCTCGGGGTCGAGAAGCTCCTGGGCAAGTGCCTTGAATTCTTTGATTCCCTTTGAAGAATCTATTGGCGTGCTGATTCCGAAGTATCGGGAGAGCACTCGGTACACATTTCCATCGACTGTCGCATCAGGGAGATCAAAGGCAATCGATGCGATCGCAGAAGCCGTATAGTCACCCACTCCTTTTAGTTGCAACAGCCCTTTGTAATTGCCTGGAAACTTACCACCCAGCTCCTCCGCGATGTTTTTGGCAGTTGCATGCAGGTTCCTCGCTCTTGAGTAGTAGCCCAGTCCCTGCCAAAGCTTTAAAACCTGCTCCTCGGAGGCTGCAGCCAATTCCAACACCGTGTCAAATTCGGCAGTGAATTTTTCATAATATTCCGTGCCCTGAGCGATTCGGGTCTGTTGAAGAATGATTTCTGAGAGCCAAATTTTATAAGGGTCCCTGGACTTTCTCCACGGCAGATCCCTGCGATTCTTTAAATACCACAAAATTAATGGCTTAGAAAAGTTGTCTTTTTCTCTCATTTTGCAAACGTAGTATTTTTTTATCTAATTAAATTTTAAACATTTAGCTTTCCGAAATTGATTTAATGTCTTATATTTGCCGACTCAAATATCGAATTAAATAACATCTAAATAATTAAAAATGACAAAAGCAGAAATTGTAGCTAATATTTCAGAAAAATCTGGTATCGAAAAAGCTGATGTGTTAAGAGTGGTTGAAGATTTTATGGTTGAGGTAAAAGATTCTCTGAATTCTGGAAACAATGTTTATTTGAGAGGATTTGGAAGCTTTATCGTAAAGGAAAGAGCAGAGAAGACTGGAAGAAATATTTCAAAGAACACAACGATCAAGATCCCGGCTCACAATATCCCTGCTTTCAAACCAGCGAAGGTTTTCGTTGAAAGCGTGAAAAGTGGAGTTCCGGTAAAATAAAAATTCAATAATCCAGTTATTATGCCAAGCGGTAAAAAAAGAAAACGAAGCAAAATTTCGACCCACAAGCGGAAGAAAAGAAGCAGACAAAACCGACATAAGAAGAAAAAATAGCAAATAGGTGAGCAATCACCTATTTGTTTTATCTTCTCGTCCTTACGTTCATTGACATAAAATTTGCGAAAGCAAATACGGCGGTTATCAAAAACAGATAGCCAAAATATTTATTAATCTATCCGTACCGGAGTATTTATTCTGGTAGGATGCAAAAAATATAACAGAGTGAAAACTGAATTAATAATTAGATCGAATTCCTCTGATATAGATTTTGCCTTATTAAAAGATGGGAAACTTGTTGAGTTACACAAAGAGACTTTAGACAACAACTTTTCAGTTGGTGACATATTTTTAGCAAAAGTCAAGAAAACATTATCCGGACTCAATGCTTCATTTGTAAATGTAGGAAGTGAAAAAGATGCCTTTCTGCATTATCATGATTTGGGCCCGCAATTATCATCTTTACAAAAATTCACTCATCAAGTTACATCAGGTAAAAGAAGGGATTACACGCTGAAGAATTTCAAGTTCGACAAGGATATCAACAAGCATGGTAAAATTGACGACGTCATTAAAGGGGGTCAGAATCTGTTGGTTCAGGTTGTAAAAGAACCGATTTCGACCAAAGGTCCCCGAATAAGTTCAGAGCTTTCTATCGCCGGTAGATACCTCGTGCTGGTTCCATTCTCTGACCGGGTTTCTGTATCTCAAAAGATCAGCAACAACAAGGAGAAGGAGCGGTTGAAGCGATTGGCCCAGAGCATCAAGCCCAAGGGGTTTGGGGTTATTCTGAGAACGGTTGCACAAGACATCAAGGTGGCTGAATTGGATCGTGACCTGCAGAATTCTTTGCAGCGATGGATCAACATGTGCAAGCAATTGCCACGTGCCAAAGCCCCACAGAAGGTACTTTCGGAACTCAATAGGGCCTCGTCCATTTTGAGAGACATTTTCGATGAGTCTTTTACGAGCATCGTTACCGATGACGCGACTTTGCACCAGGAAATCCTGGACTACTTAGAGCGCATCGCGCCTGAGAAAAAGTCGATGGCGAAGCACTACAAATCGAGAGTTCCAATTTTTGACTTTTACGGGATTGAGCGGCAAATCAAAGCCGCATTCGGTCGTACCGTTTCGATGAGAAAAGGAGCATACCTGGTGATCGAGCATACGGAAGCCATGCACGTCATTGACGTGAATAGCGGAAACCGATCCAACAGGGCGAATTCCCAAGCCGACACAGCTCTGGAAGTGAATATGATTGCAGCTACTGAGATTGCGCGACAATTGCAGCTCAGGGATATGGGTGGAATCATTGTAGTCGATTTTATAGACATGCATGTCGCGGCACACAGAAAAAAGCTCTATGAGCATTTGAAAGATGCGATGAAATCGTCTCGTACCAAGCACAAGATTTTACCTCCCAGCAAGTTCGGACTCATTCAAATTACAAGACAGCGTGTGCGGCCCGAACGAAACATCAAAACACAAGAAGAGAATCCAAACAAGAACGGGGAAGTTGAAGCCCCGATAGTCCTGATCGAACAGATCGAAGCGAGATTAAAAAAAGTAATGGAAGACAACCCATCGGGTATCGCACTGCATGTGCATTCGTTTGTAGCTTCCTACCTGACTTGCGGTCTGAAATCGATTCAGATGAAATGGTTCTTCAAATACAGAAAATGGATCACAGTCATCTCAAGGGATGCATATCCGTACCTGAAGTTTGAATTCTTCGATAAGAATGATGAGATAATAAGGTAAGTATATATCACAAAGCCCACCCGAAACGGTGGGCTTTTTTTATGCTCATAAGTGAAGGATGCTGGTCGTCAGAACCCCCCTGTTCTTTGTGGCTACCTGCAGGAAGTAGACTGAATTGTGAGCGATGTCCAGCCCGCTGATCCTGGCGGCTTTATCCCGGGGCTTGGCAGATACAACGGTTCTGCCGAGCAGATCATAGAGTCTCATTTCGAGGATTTCGCTGTTGGCCCGGGTCCTGACCTCAAGCACTTCGTTTTGAAGAGACCAGATGATTTTATCAGGGCTGTCCGGGTTGGGAGTTTCCTCTTCTTCTCCCAAAGACAGATCCGAATCCTCCCGATCATAAAATTGCACGACAAATCTTTCTTCATAGGTTCCAGGGCCCGAAGTGATAAAGTCATAAGAGCCTTCTTTGAGGTTGTGCAGAACATCTTTTTCCCGGTCATGGAGGTAGACGCCGTGGGTCTGCAATGAAGGGGTCAGATGATCGATTTCGATTCGCAACGAATCGATTTGATCAGACTTGACCTCAATACTGAGCGGAATTTTCTCTTCTCCAGTCAAAGGTGGTTCGCCTCGAATCGCCAGATTTCTTGAACCCAACTTAGAATACAGCTCAACATGGGTATTGGCTGAGAGTCGTTTGCCATCAAAATACGTATCAAAACCAGGAGTTGCTCCCTCTTTGAAACCAATGAGGACCTGGCTGAATGCTCCTTCTTTGCTGGAAAGATTGAGCCAGATTTTCTTTTCGTCTTGAACTTCTTTGGTTCTCGAGGGCTTGAAAAAATTCTCAGGTAGTCCCACCCGTCGCATTTCGTTGGTGAATCTTAAAGTTCCACGAGTCAGGGCTTCAGTGAAAAACCCTTGTCCGCAGGCTATGTTCCCATTCGGGGCAGGACCACCCGAGCCGGCTTGAACGCCGCCCATGCCCACAGTATAAATCGCATAGTCTGAGCTGGAATATTCATTCTGCCCGGTATTTTCATCGAATTGCAAAGGGGTATTATGCGTCCAGAAATACAGGGTCCCACTGATCAGACCGGCATTGAACGGGTCGGTGACAAGGGCCTCAGCATCCAGGGTGCAGGGATACGGATTGCCGATCAGGTTCCAGTCGTCGTCAGAGTTTTGAGTACCCAGTAGATTGACAGGGATCTCGATGTGTCCGTTATTGGGCTTGCCTTTGAATACGACCCGTTGGCGGTTATCAATGGGAAGGGTCTCTGGAGCAAGAAGCGCATAGCCTTTTCCCGGGATCATCTTCCCGGCTTCAAGGACCCAGGCCTCCCCGCTGTCGTCCTTGCCGTCACCATCTTCATCGGAAAAGAGCGGTGCTGAAAAAGAATAGATATGTCTGGGATCTGATCCTGGAAAGGTGCCTGCCAATTCAGCAGATTGAACCGGGCTGGACCAATAGGTGTAGTCAAAGGGAGAAAGAGTCGAGCTCGTTTTATGAATCCGTATCTCACCCTCTCCGAGAACCTGACCTGAATTTTCAAGCATCAGCAGTTCACCCTCGTTCATGATGTCAAGTGAACCTTGCACTTCCAGGTCGCTTCGAACTGTGATATGACCCCCGGATTCAACAACCAAGCCGACACCCATTGGAATCTCAAGGCTACAAGCGCGCAGATTTCCATGGGATGAGGTAATGAAATCATCCTCCAGAACAACCCTCCGATAAAGGCTTGGAGCCCCGTTGGTCCAGCTGTTTTGTCGAAATCGGGTTTCCCCGAGATAATACTCACCCATCCGTTGAGGATAACCCGGTTCTGCATTGTCAATTTCATTGGGCCCAAAAGGGTACCAGTGGTCGGGATGAAAACCGGAATGTGGATTTTCCTGCTCGCAACCGAATTTTCGGACATAGGCGATGTCCTGCCCCCAGGGCCCGTTTCGTCCAATGATGTCCAGGCGATTTTCCCAACAGGTCTCATCACCTGAAGTCGAGATCACCAACACATCATCTCCGTTGAATCCGCATACGCTGGTGCTGATCTCCGATCCATCGAGGGCATATGCCGGCTTCGAGACGTTGAGCGAGGCTCTGAACTTGACAGCTTCTCCAGGCGCCATGTTGGGGATGGCCCTTTTTACGCTGGGTCGTTTTCCAATCGGCCCGTCGAGCAGGTTCTGGCGAAAAAGCGCCAGAAAAAAGGTGTCAGCAGGCGTCGGGTTAGCGCTGATATTAGTCACTTCCACCCACCGATTATTGCCTTCTCCTTCATAATAGGTGCTGATCATCAGGGGGCTGGAAGTGTAGGAAGTTCCTTCTCCCTGGAGCAAAAATTCGTGATTCGGCTCGGAAGGATCATTGTTTTTGATGTGCAGAAAAGCGTTGCGAATTCCCGGGCCTTTGGGCGAAAAGCTTACTCTTAGGGTCAGGCTCTCCCCGGTATTGAGTGGAGTTAAGTCGAACTGTCCAAGATTGAAATCGGATGCATGCTCGCCAATAAGTTCGATACGGGCCAATTCCAGGGGTGAAGTACCCAGGTTGACAATGGTGAATTCATTGTCGATACGAGCTGAGGATCCCACGTCCAAATAACCGAAATATGTGTTGTCGGCAAATTCAGAGCTTCCTTTACCATCCGGAATTTCCAGTCCGTTGCCTAAAACTGCAATCTCAGGCATCGGTCCCGAGCAGGAAGACTGGTGTCGACCAAGATCGGCAACTTGTTCGAGGGCATACAGGTCCCACTGTTCCGGATTGTATTGCCTTACCGGATTTTGAATATGACTTTTTCGTCGCAGAACCCGGTCTTTTCCAAATTCCAAAGAATCGCCAATGACGCCGATCAGATCGACAAGAAACCCCTCTTTTCGAAGACCGATTTTATCGTCCCCGTTGAAATCCAGGGTGGCGCTTCCGGTGCTGAGATCGGAATCCACTCCCAGGTTCTCGTTTTGATCTTCGACGAGAAAAGTCTCATAGGGCCCGAGCTCGCCGTTCAGGTCAAGTGGAGAGGAAGGCTCCAGGTTGCTTCCGGTATATTTTACCAGCTCATACCCATTGAGGGAAACCATCTCCGGCGAAGGATTGTATATTTCGATGTAGTTGTTGCGGTGCGAGCTGCTGGAAGTTCCCTCTGCATATTCTGAGATGAACAGCTCTGAGCAAGGAACCAAGGGTGTTCCCTCGAGTCGAATATCGTCGATCCCGGCCTGGTCGCTGCCGTTTTGCTTGACATAGATTCTCAACCCAAACTCGGATACCGCATCCGGAACCTCGATTTCAGCTTCTATCCATCCGTTGGTGGTCAGGTCGCTGATCCCGTCAATAAACACGATACGCTCTTGCGCCAGCCCGTCGAACCGGGGTTCGAGCTCGATGTCGTCCCCCGAGTCGAAACCGATGACTTGTATGTGCATCCGGCAAGTGACCGAACGAAACCTCGAAATATCAACTCCCGGTAGCTCGATCCACTCAAAACCGTTCGATCCGCAGTCTCCGTTGAGATCCTGGATGCCCCAGAAATGATTTCCCTCTCTGGGATCTATGTCGCCAAGTGTCTCCACGACATTCCAAACATCATCTCCAGAAGTACAGGGAGGAACAGAATAAGATAGAGGGCTCCATGACGAACCGGAAACTTCAAATCCGTGTTGGGCAATCAGGT
>JAHEHE010000021.1 GCA_024644725.1 Flavobacteriaceae bacterium
AATCCCTTCGATCAAGGAGAATTTTGACTTCAATGAAGCGGAATTGGGGAATCTGCTACTGGCCATGCCGATCAGTTCATTGATTGGGCTACCCATTTCAGGGTGGCTGGTGTCCAAGTTCAACAGCCGGGTTCCTTTGTTTGTTTCTTTTGTGGTTTTCGCACTTAGTCTCTATGCCATCGGCTCGGTTTCCCGATTGGATCACCTGGTCATAGCTGTGTCTGTCTTTTCATTTTGCATGAGGATTTCAAATATAACGGTGAATACCCAGTCTCTGGCTCTTCAGGAAAAAAGAGAGAAAAGAATCATCGGTTCCTTTCATGGCCTTTGGAGCCTGGGTGGACTTTTTGGAGCCTTGTTTTCAACGATTTTGGTCAAATTCGAAGTGCCCATGATCGATCACTTTTTATATGTGGCCATCATCAGTCTTTTAGCTGGGACTCTGGCCTATCCCTTTTTATTGAAAAAGGACAAGTCCGAAGTGGGTAACAGGTTGGTCCTTGGGAAACCCGACGCCTATATACTTTACCTGGGCCTCATGGTGTTTTTCGCAGCCTTGTGCGAAGGGGGCATGTTTGACTGGAGTGGAGTCTATTTCAAAGAGGTTGTCGGGGAAGAAGTTTTCACCCTGGGATATCTATTGTTTATGTCCTTTATGGCTTTTTCCCGATTCTACTCTGATCGCCTGAGTGAAAAGCTGGGCCTTCAGAAGACCTATCTCCTGGGCTCTTTAATTGTGACGGCTGGCATGCTCATTGCCATTATTTTCCCATTTTACTGGCCCGTTCTGATTGGTTTTTCCCTGGTGGGAATCGGAGTGGCCGCAGTCTTTCCAATGACCTTTGGCCTGGCCGGAAAATCGAAAAAGTACTCGCCGGGCATGGCGATTTCCATCATTTCCACCTACGGAATCATCGGGATGCTGATCGGACCGCCACTTGTGGGTTACCTGGCTCATGCCATCGGTCTTCGATACGCCTTTATCCTGTTTATTCTCTCCGGGTTGATGCTCATACCGCTTTCGCGAAGACTTTTTGCATTGGATGAATCCAAATAGTCCGATTCTGACATCGATGTATCTGTTCCGTTTTTGACCGAGGTCATATTGTCCATTGATCCTGGTCATTGTAAAAGGTCATTTCTATCATTATTTTTTACCACGAGTTCGAAGATGTAAATTCTACAATTGGGTTATGGGTGCGGATCAAAAGAATGGAGCAATAAAACTGTTTAACAGATGGGATCAATCTCTCGAGAAATATGTGGAGACTCCGGGAGACAGCCAGGAAACCCTGAGTCAGAAGAAATTGTGGTTGATTTTAACCGCAGTAGGTCTACCCTGGTTAATTGTTATGAGCATCCTCATTGCTGATAAGCAGGGAATGGCCGTTCTTTACATCAACATCTTTTTCGGTTTGGCGATGTTTCTCTCGTTGCTCCTGTTTCATTTTCAAAAGACCCATATTGAAAGATTCGTCCTGTTCATCCAAATATTGATTCTTTCACTGACAACGATCAAGGTGTACCTGATGGGAGGATTGCTGGAAGCGGGAGGAGCCATTTTCATTGGATTGATCGCCCCGCTTTACGCTTTGACGACCAATAACAGAAGGCGTGCCGTGATTTTCTTTGCAGCCTACCTGGTCGGAATGATTGTCGCGACCGAATTGCAACCCAACACAAACCATGATTACTTTCATTACTATTACTACATGGGATTTATTTTAGGTATATCGATAGCCTTCTTAGGTCTCTATTACTATACAGGTCGTCTGCAATGGTTGAAGACCCAGGAGAGCATGAGAATGAAGGAGGTCGATCGTTTGAAAAACAATTTTTTTACCCATATCACCCATGAGCTGCGCACGCCGCTTACCATTATCCTGGGTATGTCAGATCAAATTCGGGAGAACCCGGATCGAAACCTGGAAGAAGGGTTGAAAATGATACGAAGAAACGGCAAGAAACTGCTCGACATGACAAATAAGCTTCTGGATCTTTCAAGAATGGAAGCTAAAATGATGCCGGTAAACTGGATACAGCAAGACCTTGTCGCTTATGTTAAATACCTGGTTGAGTCCTTTCATTCGTATGCTGCGTCCAAACAGATTAAAATTTCGCATTCGATTGCAGAAAAGCAACTCATGATGGATTTTGATATGGACAAACTCGCAGACATTGTATCCAACTTGATTTCCAACGCGATAAAATTTACGCCCCAGGGAGGTGAGATTCATGTTGAAATGTTTCGTCGAAACGATCAGGGCAATACGTACCTCCATCTTCGAGTCGAAGACAATGGCCCAGGCATTGAAGAGGAATTTTTACCGAAGGTTTTCGAACGTTACTTCCAGGCTCAAAGACATGAGGATGAGTATACTGAGGGTAGCGGTTTGGGTCTTGCCGTGACTCGGGAGATGGTGCACTTGTTGAACGGAAAGATTTCGGTCTCAAGTGAGCTGGGTAAAGGATCTGTTTTTGAAGTAATCCTACCGGTCACCAACAAGGCAAAAATAATCTCATCAGAAATGGATGTTCCATCTGTGCCGGATGTGAGTCCTGATTTGAGGAATGCAACCCCATTTGATGGGGATTTTGGAATGTCCGATGGCGATGATGATAGAAAATTGTCCCTGTTGATCGTTGAAGACAGCAAGGACGTTGCGAGTTACCTCGGATCGTTACTTTCTGTAAATTACAAAATTGACAACGCCTGGAACGGAGCTGAAGGCCTTGAGCTGGCGACTAGACATGTTCCGGACCTCATTATTTCTGATGTGATGATGCCGGTCATGGATGGGTTTGCCTTGTGTCAGAGACTCAAAAACGACATCCGGACCAGTCATATTCCGATCATTTTGCTCACGGCACGCAATGAGTTGTCAGCCCGAATGCAAGGACTGAAGGCGGGAGCAGACGCGTACCTGGGTAAACCGTTCAACAAGGAGGAACTTTTTATCCGTGTGGACCAGCTGATCGCATTGCGCCAACGTTTGCGAAACTCCTACCAGCATATGGCTCAGGATCCTGCGATATTTTCCTCTGAAATGGAAATCCAGGGAAAAGACGAGCCCGAAACAAATAGTCTTGAATACGCCTTCATGCAAAAGGTCACTGAAATACTTGAAGAGAACCTGAGCGATGAAGAATTTGGCATAGGCAATCTATGTGACTCACTCGGAATGAGTCGCTCCCAGCTCTACAGGAAATTCTCTGCGTTAACCGACACAAGTGTTAGTGTATTCATCCAAAATTTGCGTTTGACCAAGGCCCGAAAACTGCTTCGATCTTCGGATCTCAACGTCTCCGAAGTTGCCTATGATACCGGCTTCAAGAGTCCTTCGCATTTTAGCCGGGTATACTCGAATAAGTTCGGTGTTTCTCCGAGCCAGGAGAGGCGAGGCATTGTGGCTGCATCAAATTGATTTCATTCTGAGACAGAGAGTCAAGCTTCTGACACGCAGGGAAATGTTCAATCTTAAAGTTCATGGTAATTTTGATTTCATAGGGTTTAACTATTAATAGACAGAACTATGAAACGAAATTTTATTTTACTAGGATTAATCGCCTCACTGACGCTTCTCGGCTCGTGCGACGATGGTGATGACCCGCCAGTTCAAATAAGCGAAAGCAGGTTGGAGTTCAAAGACATGGTGAGTGAGTCGATCACACCGAACTTTATGGAAAACCCCGAACTTCGCAAGGTTCAGATATACATTCCAGAAGGATATGACAATAATGAATCGGAGAATTATTCGGTTATCTATCTCTTGCATGGATTGCCTTTTTCTGAGCAATCATTTACAGACCCCGCACTTTGGGAACCTTGGATCGGGGCACCAATGCCATTTGTGTCAGCTCCTGATTTTCCTGCGGAAGGGTTCAAATCATGGGTTGACAGCATGATTGAAATGGGTGAGATGGATCCTGCAATTATTGTAATGCCCAATGCAGAAGCGAATCAATTTGGGTTCAGTATGTATACGAATTCTACTCTGAATGGAGGATTTGAGGATTATATCGTAAATGATCTTGTCAACTACATGGATAGCAACTACAGAACAAAGGACACAAAAAACGGTAGGGCACTGATCGGAACTTCCCAGGGAGGATACGCAGCCATTAAATTGGGTATGCTTCACCCGGACAAATTCTGTGTGGTAGCAAGTCACACCGGATTGCTCTACATTGAGGGCTTTTTATCCGATCCCGCCGCAATTTTCGCGGAGAATCCAGATGGAAATATTGCTCCCGGACCCGGTAAATTCTTTACCAATGCTGTGTTTGCGTTTGGTGCGGCCTGGTCACCCAATCTCAATAACCCTCCCTATATGGTCGATTTACCCATTGATGAAGCTGGGGCAATCAGGCCTGATATTGTGGGAAAATGGCTAAGTCAAGATCCTTTCACCATGCTTGACGATCCTGAGAACTTGAATAACATCAGATCCTTGAAAGGTATCTATCTCGATGCCGGATTGCAGGATGAGTTGGGAATGAATGGCATGGCGGACGCCTTCTCAACTAAACTTACAGCTTTCGGGGTTGCCCATACTTACGAGAACTTCCAGGGAACTCATTTCGGAAATATATTCTCAAGGCTTGAAGAATCTATTCCGTTTTGCTCAGAAATCATGGATTGATCATCTCTTTCTATGCGTATAAGCAAATAAAAAAGCAGCTAGAAGCTGCTTTTTTATTGGGGATGGCGATTATTGAACTCTAGGCTTTACAACAATCCTCAGGATCAGCGAAATGACATAGATGATCAGTCCATAAGCAGTGGTGATTGAACTGACTTTCAATCCGCCGGCCATGATTTCCTGACTCACCCCTCCAGAAGCCTCCATGAACTGAAAGGCACTGTAGAGTCCTATGATCTGTCCCAGGACTCCTATGGCGAGGGCAAGGAGGCCGACTTCTTTGAGCCATTCCGGATACTTCCAGGCGCTGATCAATACGCCAATGAGCAAAAGGGTGAGAATACTCATGAATAATGGTCCGCCCATGTAAAAGATTTCTATCATAATAATTGGTTTTAGAATTATAGTACTAAGCTAAGGCAAACCCGTAGAAATCTTCCTTGTAGAATCCCGGTCTAGAGTTGTAGAATCCCGAATTTAGGGGTATTCATAATCAATACTGTCTCATATCCCCGCGGAATCTTTATTTTTGAGCATGCAAAAGACCCATCTTTACAAGAGTCTCTACTGGCTTTGCTTTTCACTCCTGATCGCCTTCATGTTCAGGTCCTCTTTTCACAGATTCTGGCAAGCCTGGATCACGGCTTCCCTGCTTTTACCATCGGTTGTGATCATGAAGTATGGACTCGAACTAAGCAAAAAAGAGAAGCATCGTGTCAAAAGGGGAATTTTGCTCTTCTTTTATGGAATGCTTTGTCTGTATATCAGTTATATGTCGATCCTTGGAGCCTACTGGTATTTTCTTGAGCTGGATGCCGAAGCCTTCAATTTCATGATTGTCAACCCAATTTTCATATGGGTTTCAATCGGTTTTTTCATCTTCCTGGAAAAATGGATTTTCAGTGGCAAACAAGAGGAGGAGCCAGCTACCGTGACTATCTTCAGCGAGAGAAGAAAAACCATGTTGCATGTGGATCAAATCACATTTATAGAGAGTCGTGGCGATTTCACTGTCGCTCATCTGACAACCGGTGAATCCTTTAAGAACAGCGTAAAAATCTCTCAATGGGAAAGGCGTCTTCCCGCTTTTTTGAGAATACATCGCTCCTTCCTGGTTAATCCGCAAAGAGCCACCCTTCACGGATCAAAGGTTCGGATCGGAAGCGATGAGGAACTGCCAGTTTCCCGCGGATACAAAACCAGGGTCGAAGCGTTTTTTCTCGGTTGAAGAAGTTTTGTATCTTCCTGCTTCAAACAACTACCTAATGAAGCACATTCTCACACTCTTTTTTTTACTTTCCACGTTTTTGACTCACGGACAGAACAAGGCCCTGGTAGGAGGGACCCTGATTGACGGATTTGGCAATGATCCCATCCGCAACAGCGTAATTCTGATTGAGGGAGATGAGATAACCAAGGTTGGAACTACCACCACCCTGAAGGTGCCTGAAGGTTTCGATGTGATCAGTACAGAAGGGATGAGTGTTCTTCCCGGCCTTTGGGACATGCATGTGCACCTCATGATCAACGGTCATTCCGACTACGGGTACTGGGACAAGACCTATCCACCCCTTTTCGAAAAAGTCATCATGCCGTCTTCAGCACATCAATTGCTGATGGCCGGGGTGACCAGCGCTCGTGATTTGGGCGCTCCCCTGGAACCAAGCATCAACGTTAGAGATGCGATCAACCAGGGAAAAATTCCGGGTCCGACCATGTACATGAGTGGTCCGTTTATTCAGAAAAAGCCCTATCCGGGTACCGAAGATTTCCGTTGGGGGGTCAACGGTGCCAAGGATGCACGCGAAAAGGTCAGGAAGCTGGCCAAAGCCGGCGTGGACTGTATTAAACTCATCGACCAGGATGAAATGACCTTAGAAGAGATAAAAGCGGTAGTCGATGAAGCGCACAAAAATGACCTGAAGGTTGTGGCCCACTCGCACAGACCCGAAGAGATCCGTCTGGGGCTCAAGGCTGGCGTAGACAATTTTGAACATACCGGACTCTCATCTGCACCGAGATATCCGGATGACATCGTAGAAATGATTGCTGAACGAACCGGGCAGATGAACCTCGGACCGCTCTTCTGGACCCCGACCATAGAGGGGCTCTACAACTACGACTATGTGGTGAGCAACCCGGAGATGCTCGACAATGACTCCTGGCATCTCGACCTTCCCGATTCGGTGATAACGGATATCAAGCAATCCATCCAACATCCGGGGCAGCTTCCTTATTTTCAGCTAACCCCGAGTCGGAAACCGACGCTAAAAACCAAATTCAATCAGCTGAGAGAGGCGGGGGTGGTCATGCTGATCGGAACAGACAGCGGCATCCCGATGAAGTTTCACTCGCAGAGCACCTGGAACGAGCTCGACATTTGGGTGCGAGTCATGGGTGTAAAACCCCTTGAAGCCATTAAATCGGCGACCTACTGGCCCTCGGTATTCATGGGGGTTGACGACCAGGTCGGAACCATCACGCCGGGCAAGAAAGCAGACATTATTGCTGTAAAAGGTGATGTTTTAAGATATATTTCCCTTCTGCAGGACGTGCATATGGTGATGAAAAATGGCAAAATTGTTAAAAATCCTGGAGCAAAACAGTAACGATAAAACAAGACTATGAGAAAGCAATTGTTCCCTGCAGTCAGATGGATGTTTTTCATTGTAATTTTATGGACATGTCCGGTTCTGGCTCAAACGGAAGCCTCCGAGCAGGCAGTGGATACAGCAGGAGCTGAAGCCCCCAAAGCAATTCCGACCCAGGATTTGATCCAGAAGATTGAAGAGGCCGTTCAGGAGACCAAAGTCATAGGGCGAAAGATCGAGGTCAACGATAACGTGATCAGATTGGATACGCTCTTCCCGGAATACGTTAAATTTCTTCAGCAGCAACTGAAACTGACTAACAACTTTATCAAGTCAAATCCGAACAGGCAGAAAATAAACAACCAGATTAAGAAATGGAATGGATTCAATGAACACCTGACTCAATGGGAATCCCAGTTGAACGAGTATGAAGATCGCAACATAAAGCTCCTGGAAAGGGTCAAAATCAGTGAGCAAATATGGAAACTGACCTACGAAAAGATCCGGGATCAGAATATTCCTAGAGAAGTTGCCAGAAGGGTCAAGGAAACCTACGATGACATTAGTAGTTTGAATAAGCTGATCGTTAGTAAAAACAATGACTACCTCATTCTGGAATCGAGAATAAACAAACAGAAGGTCGACATTTCCGTTGCCATCGAAGAGCTTGAAAAACTCAAAGAATCTGAGATTTACGGCTTGTTCTACCTTCGACATGAGCCCATTTGGAAAGCTGATTTCACTGAGCTTTCCAAGGAATCTGATCAGGCAGAAAGAGGCACCGAGTTCAATCAGAACATTACTGAATCGATTAAATATACGAAATACAATTTCTCCAGCATATTCCGGTATTTGTTTTATGTAGCGCTTTTTGTCTTTCTCATTCGTTGGCTCAGAGGGGTCTTTAAGAAATATCCTTACAATGCCCTCGATAAAAATCTAATCAAGGCCAGGGACTCTATAGTTAAGCACTCCCTGCAAGTCATCATTTTTACCTCCCTTCTGGGACTGACTTATTTCTTGGAAAACAGACCCACTCTTCTGAACGACATTCTTCACCTGTCGATCCTGATAGCCTCGATACCGCTTGTCCGACCCTTTATGAGGGATTCTTTCAAGAACATGCTTTATTTCGTGATCCTGATTTTTATATTGGACACAGTGAAGACCTATATTTGGTTTAGTTCCCTTCAATACAGGCTCTTTTTGATGTTAGAGGCGGTTCTGGTCATCCTGCTTCTGTATTGGTATGGCTTTCGAAATATGAGAGCTCTCAAGTTCAAGGAACATTTTTTTGGGGCCCTGCTGCTCGGTCTTGCACCTCTTTTTCAATTGATTGCATTGATTTCTATTGTGTCCAATCTCTTGGGATACACCAATTTAACGGATTTGACGCTCAAAATTTCGACAAAGACAGGGGTTTACGCTGTCATCTCCTATGCGCTCTTTTTGGTATTGAGCGGAATTAGCATTGGGATCATACACAACCATTTTGAGTCGAGGGAGATGGGTGATTCTCCTCAAAAGAAGGTTATCGAGCGAAAGTCCTTGAATTTAAATCGTTTTGTCGTAGTTGTATTCTGGTTTATGATATTCTTGTCAATTATCGACATGTTGACTCCTTTGAACCTATATCTGTTGGATATCCTGACGGAACCCTATGTATTTGGCAGCATAACGATAACTGTGGGTGACATACTTACCTTTTTGACGATTTTGACGATTTCGTTTATGGTCACCTCCACGGTTTCCTTCTTCATTGACAGCGGGCAATTCAAGTCGAAGTACGTCAAGCTTCCAAAAGGAATTCCTGCGGCCATCTCACTGGTCATTCGCTATTTCATTATTGCGACGGGAATCATCCTGGCCCTGTCCTCACTTGGGGTGGATCTGAGCAAGTTCAACCTCATGGCAGGTGCTCTGGGTCTGGGTATTGGTTTTGGTCTGCAAAATGTGATCTCCAATTTCGTCTCTGGGCTGATACTCGTATTCGAGAGACCGATTCTTGTCGGTGACACGGTTGAGGTGAACAATCTTTTGGGTACAGTGAATCGGATCGGAGTGCGGTCTTCGAACATTAGCACGTTTGACGGGGCCGAGGTGGTGGTGCCCAACTCCAACCTAATTTCGAATGACTTGATCAACTGGACGTTATCGAGCAATCTCAAACGAATTGAGATCCTTATAGGGGTAGCCTATGGAACGAATCCGAATGAGGTTTTGAAAATATTAAAAGAAGTCGTCCACGAGGAAGAGGATATTTTAAAACAACCGGACCCCCAGATTCTGTTTAGTGATTTTGGGGACAGCTCCCTTAACTTCCGGGTGCGATTCTGGGTGCCCTTTGAGCATGGCTTACAAGCCAAAAGTGACGTTTCCATAGCTATCTACAATGCCTTTGAAGAGAAGGGAATCGAGATTCCGTTTCCGCAACGGGACATTCATATAAAGTCGGTGCCACCGGATTCCGTGGAAGACAGAAATGTAAATCCTGATGACAAGCTTAATCCTCCAGAGTAACGGTTTCGAAATAACCAGCCGTTTCCAGAATCGAAGCGAATACGGCGGATGTTATGAGTTGCAGATGGGGCTCAATTGAATTGTTGATCCAAATGTATTTTTTGTAGGAAAAGTTGCCCCCGGAATAATATTGCATGGAACCCAGGATCAGCCCCTCTTGCATCAAAGTGATGCCTTTCGGAGCAGTGAATTCCGACTTGCCCAGGGGATCGCCAACAACCGAATAGATCTCTATGTCTTCGTCTCCATTGGTGAGCACCATGTCACTGAGCGACATGATCCCGGTTCCGGTGGGTTCTTTCAGGATCAGCACCCAGAGCTCTTCAGGTTTGAGATTGGTAGCCATGTAAACGGAGACATCTCTCAAACTGTCTTTTCTCATATCCACGGATGCCTCAACATAGGCAGTGTCGGTTTTTCTGGGGATGACATCCAGGGCAAATTTCAGTTGTGTGGACTCGTCAGTTGAAGGCCCGATCAAACGGGTCTGATCCGTAGTGACCCCAGCGCCTCTACGGTTTTCAGTGGTGTAGGGCCCAAATTTCACCTTTGGAGGTTTCTTGCCGTTGATCATACCGATTTTGATCAACCATTTTTCGCTGTTTTGTCGAAGCGACTCCGAAATTGGGATGTCCTTGTCTTCCTGACCGAAAGCCAATGCGCCGCTGAATAAAAGGGCAGTGCAAATTAATGCCAGGCGTCCGCTGATTTTCATAGAATTCTGCTTTCCTTTTTGTATTCGATGTTCCTTTCCTTCAAGTAGTCGAGAATATATTGGCAACAGGCCTCATGCTTTCCGACGAGCTCAGGCGGGAAAACACCTTTTTCCTTGAAATGTCCGTCGAGAAACATATTGGCTGCAGCAGTGGCCGTATATCCCGTGGTTCTCGACATCGATGAGGTTTCTGTCTTGGGGCAGTACTCGTCATAGAGGTTGTAGACGATCTCTTCATGCTCTTGCTGCTGGTTCTCTCCAGCGATTGTGATGCGCATGACGGTCAATTCTTCCTCCTTTTCCCCGAGTTTCCACTCATCGATAAGCACCTTACTCGTAAAATCCAGGGGCCGAATCTTCTTCCCGTCTATATCGATTTCCTTTTCGCTGAAGAATCCACTCTCTTTCAGCGCCATGATGTATTCGATATGACCCGGATATCTCAAGGTCTTCTCCTTCATGTTCGGAATATGCGGCATGGTTTGAATAATGGATCTCAGGCCGTCGGTGTTGAAGGATTCGAGCGTGCCCACCTTTTCGAATTCGATGTACTCGCTGTCAGTGAGCGGCTCTCTGACGACCTCAACCCCGTTTTCGACATATCGTGCTGGCCGGGTGTACTCTTCAATGACGTCAATCGGAGAGAAGGGCGCCTTGTAACAGAAAGGCCATTTTTTAACCTTGGGAAGTCCTCCGACCAGGCATTCGAAGCTCTCGATTTTCATTTTTTCATTGTGATAGCCCAGGAGGATATTATCCATTCCTGGTGCCACGCCACAGTCAACGATTGCCGTTACGTCATTTTCTTTGGCCAGGGCGTCCAGCTCCAGTGAATTTTCCGAAAAAAACGAAATGTCAACCACATTTTTTTGAGATGTAATGATGGTTTTCAGGGTCTCGAATCCCAGAAAGCCCGGAACTGCACAGATGACCAGGTCGAAGGGACCGATCGTCTTCGCGAGGGCCTTCTTATCGCATACATCCAATTTTTGTACGGAAAGCTCCGGACATTTTGCCTGTACTGCTTTCAGGGAATTCTCATTGAGATCTGTCAGGGTCACCTGGTGATTTTTCGCCATGTCAATGGCCATGGCGCTGCCGACCATTCCGGCTCCGATTACAATTACGTTGCTCATTTTCTTAATGTGGGATGAATTGACTGTGAGTCACTAGAACAAAGATGGGGAAACTATTCGGTTTTTTCAAACACCTTCAGACCGCCATTGTTCTGGGAAGCCAGTATAAAACGTTTTCCGTTTTGGTCCTGGAGCGTGGTCAATTGATTCGATTGCTCAGGAACATAGAAGCCTGAATTCCTGCTCGGAACCCATGTCAAACCCTCCGGTCCGCCTTTGAGAAATCCACCTGTAAAAGCGTCAAAACGACCATAGTTGGACTCCGAGGAAAAATCGTTCCCGACCAGCAAAGCGTCCAGAAAGCCATCCTTGTCATAATCATCGACCAGGATGTCATTCACCGGAGCGACCTGGCAGGCCCTGGGCAAAGGACTAAGCTTGTAAGTGCCATTGCCGAGGTTCTCAGCGTAGCTGTTTGCAAAGGTTGTCACTTTCAGGGTCTGTTTTTCCAGATCTTGAATTTCGAGCAGGGCCTCGTACTCCATGTCGGCAAATTGCTCGTAGGTCACCAGTAGTATCTTACTGTTGGGAAATTGCTTCTCGATGTCATCCCGGGTGTGAACCGGAAGAATCTTCATCTCGCCCCTGTCATAAAAGTATTGACCCAGCACAGGATCCGGGCTCCCGTTGTTGTTGTAGTCACCTTTGTAAACATAGAGGGGCCGCTCGTTCGAGGCTTTCAAATAGCTGTTCAGGCCCCGGTTGCCGAGTATAAAATCCGTGTCACCGTCCTGGTCGAAATCTCCTGCAGCTATATCGTTCCACCAGCCCTCTGTGCCGATTTCCTCCATTTCCTGGTTTACCCAACGCATCGGCATTTCTTCAAGTTGTCCTTCTGTGTTCTTGAAGGTCCGTATCGACATGAATTCTCCAACGGCGATCAGGTCCTCCCATCCGTCTCCATCGAGGTCCTCCCACAAGGCGTCTGATACCATGCCCAGGGAGTCGATTGCCTTAATCTCTCCCAGGCGGAAGTTGCCTCCTTCATTGATCAGGAGGCTGCTTTTGGGGGTCATAGGGTATTTCCTGGGAACGATTCGTGCACCGATAAAGAGATCGATGTCCCCATCGTGATCGATGTCTAGCGGAGCTATGCAACCCGCGCTTTCACGCAGCTCGGGTAAAGCTGAAGGATCGTGACTGAAATTTCCATTCCCGTCATTCCGATACAGGCGATCGGCATAAAAAGGGGAATTCGTATCGAAAAGATTGCCTCCGCTCGCGACGTACAGGTCCATGTCCTGGTCATTGTCGGCATCAAAGAAAAGAGCTCCTGTCTCAACGTTGATGGAATCCAGGGTTTGAACTGGATGATACGTTCCCGAATCGTCCTGGGCCCAAATCTTGCCCGGCGTGTTGAGGTCCCCGCCGATGTATATTTCTTCTCCAGGTGTTTCGTTCACATTGGCCGTGGCAAGAGCAGGTCCTGTTGGTGAGTATTGCTTGACCAGGAGGGGTTGGTTGATATATTCGTTCACCGGCGCCTGGAAATGAGTAAAATCGATGATTTCCCGGTTTTCACGGAAAGCGGTTTTCAACGGATGGCCTGCGACCGATTCAACAGCATTGGATTTTTCAATCTCGATCACCTGATCCGCATCCAGGTCAGTCAGTTTTGAAACTTTTCCGTCCGGCCACACGACGCCTAGCGAATCCACTTTTTTCCCGGTAAGCCCGAAGTGCAGAACCGGTTCGACCGAGGATAGATAGCCCCGAATCACTGACTGAAACTGGAACTGGGCCATGCCCTCCGACCAGAGAGTCACTTTCGCCCCGATCGCATCTCGGTTCAAGGGTTGCCCTCTCAGCTTGATTCTGAGATAGTGGTTTTCGAGCTTTTTCGAGGAGTGGTTCTCCAGTAAAAAGGCCTCTTGGTTGATGTTGTTCACCGCGAGGTCCAGATCTCCGTCCAGGTCGAAATCGGCATAAGCAACACCATTGGACAGTGAGATCCTGTCTTCGATCCAGGTTTCGGATACTTCGTCAAACACTTCCTTGTCGGTTTGTTCAAAGAAAATGTTGGGCAGTTTGATAGGTGGGAGATCCTTCTGAAGCTTTTCTACCGTGTTGAGTTTGGGTTGGAATACATTTCTCGGCATGGAGAACTGGATGTAGTCGAGGTCAATGACATCCTTGATATACCCGTTGGTAACATAAATGTCTTTGTCTCCATCATTGTCGAAATCAACCATAAGCGGTGCCCAGCTCCAGTCTGTGGCCGAAACTCCAAAGAGCAGCCCCACCTCGCTACTCCGAATCGGCTCGCCGTTCAGGTGGCCGTTGCCCATTTGCATCGTGTTGCGCATGTATTGAGGCGTGTATCCAATGTTGGCCAGGATGAGGTATCCCGAATAGTTCATCTCCATCATTACCCGTTTGTGCCTTTTGATTTCTCGCGGAAGCATGTCGACTACCATGATGTCCATAAGCCCATCATCATTAATGTCTGAGATGTCCATGCCCATGGCGTTCGTCGTGACATGACCGATGTACTTTTGAGTCACCTCCTGAAAAAAAGCAGAGGTGCTGTCTGTACCTTCCCGATTGAGATACATGAAATCATCCGTAATGAAATCGTTTGAAACATAGAGGTCAATGCGCTGATCGTTGTTGAAATCAGCGAGTCCAAGGCCAAGTCCGAACCCTCTGCGATTCAGCCCGAGTTCTTCGGACACATTTGTGAACACGGGGTGATCAACTCCTTCCGTCCTGTCGTTGCGGAGCATATAGTCGGTCAGGTAATCGGGCCAACGCTCCTTGGGGCGCGGGGTGTTCCTATTGAAATTCGTTTGGTTCTTGTTGTGTACGATGTATACATCGAGATCTCCGTCGTTGTCATAATCGAAGAAAACAGATTGCTGCGCGTATCGAAGGTCGTCAAGCTGGTATTCTCGGGCCATCTCCGTGAAGGTGGGGATACCTTGTTCATTGGTTCCGTTGTTCACAAATAGCAGGTTAGGACAGTTGTCATCACAGTTGACTCCGCCCACATTGAGATAGATGTCATCCCATCCGTCGGCATTTATGTCTACGATATTGACCCCGGTAACCCAGCGGTTCGTCATAAAACCGGCCTTTTCAGAAACATCCTTGAATTTCAGGTCACCTTCATTCAGATACAACCTGGAAGAGACCTGACTCCCTGAAAAGACAAGGTCTGGCAGCCCATCCCGATTGAAGTCCCCGACACCTACGCCGCCCCCATTGAAGCAATTGAGGCACTCTGTGGCGTTCACGCTGTCATTTTCAACGATTGTGTTGGAAAAGTCGATTCCTGATTTGGACGATTCCACATACTCGAAAAGGTGATATTTCTCGGCCCGATTGCATCCTGTGAGCAGCAATGCCGTGAATACCACCATAAGCAATGATCTGGCCATAAAGTTGTGTAATATGTGTTGCATAGGTTCTTGAAAAGGTGCGTAAAGTAAGAAGAAAAACAAATTTAATTAAATGATTTAAATCATTATTTATTCCACAGATGAATGTCAACTTTGAAAAGGCTTTCTAAACAGGTCCGGGAGAAGTACGGACGACCTTTAAAGATGAAGAAAAAATGAGGCATTTTCGCTTTTTTAGCTTGATGTTTGTCACTGTGTTGTTTTCGGCCTTTGTCGGATGCAAGAACGAAACGACCGTGAATAATGACATTCAACGGCAATCTTATGTTTCTCCTTCTGCTGATTCTACATACTTCCAGGAAATTGGCGCTCAAATCGGGTTGAATTTCAACCATTCGATCGGTGGCAATGAATTGAAAAACATCATTGAATCTGTTGGTGGCGGCGCCGCCTTTTTGGATTATGACAATGACGGCTACCTGGACATATACGCCTGTAGCGGGATCTGGATTGAAGGATTCAGCAAATCCGACAAGCCCGAAAAGAGAGCCGGCAACAAGCTCTATCGAAACAGGCAGGACGGCACTTTTGAGGACGTTACGGATAAGGCCAATGTGGCCGGACCATGGTATAGCATGGGGATTTCCGTAGCGGATTACAACAATGACGGTTTTTCCGACCTGTTTCTCAGCAACTACGGAAGAAATACGCTCCTGGAAAACAATGGGGATGGAACTTTCGTCGACCGAAGCAAGGACTCCGGGCTCGAAGGTGGGATGGAATGTAGCGTGGGAGCCACCTGGCTCGATTATGACAACGATGGACTCCTGGACCTCTATGTGGGTAATTACCTCAATTTTGATCCGGATTACAAATACTACTATGCACCGGACGGATTCCCAGGGCCTTTGGCCTATGATGCCCAGCCCGACCACCTCTATCACAACTTGGGAGACGGGTCATTTGAAGAGGTCACCGAGGAGATGGGAATCAGTGATCTCGACGGTAGAGCCATGGGGGTGGGTTCGGCAGATTATGACCATGACGGATACATGGATATTTGCGTAGCCAATGATCATACTGTGAATTACATGTGGCACAATAACCAGGGACAAGGCTTTACCGATTTGGCTACTCTCTCGGGTACCGGATTCAGCCAGGCTGGAGAGGCTACTGTGAGCATGTCGGTGGATTATGCCGATTACAACAAAGACGAGCTCCTGGATATATTCATCTCTGATGACAACTATTGTTCCCTGTATGAGAACATGGGAAACGGTGTTTTCAGGGACAATTCCTATGCCTCTGGAATATCAGTGGCCTCTGGTCAATTCGTGGGCTGGTCTTCGTCATTTCTCGATTTTGACAATGACGCGGATCCTGACCTTTTCAAAACCAACGGCGAGCTCAAGCATCTTTACGGGCAGGAGGACCAGATCTTCGAAAATCTCGGTAATGGTCTGTTCAAGGATGTTTCGGTGAACCTGGGGGGCTATTTCGAAGAGGAGCATGTGGGTCGGGGGGCCTGCATCGGGGATTATGACAACGACGGGGACCTTGACATCTTCATTGTCAATCTCAATTCGGAGTCCAGGTTTTTGAGAAACAACTTAGGAAACACCAACAACTGGTTGATCGTCGACCTCATCGGGACCCGGAGCAACCGGGACGGAGTGGGAGCAAGCCTCCGACTCATTGCCGACGATGATGTGCAGATTACCCAAAAGAAAAGCACCTCGGGTTACCTCTCTCAAAGTGATCCGCGGATACATTTTGGACTGGCCGATCACGAAAAAGTTGACAAATTGGAGATCGTATGGCCGTCGGGTGCGAAGCAGGTACTTGAAGGAGTGGCCGTGAATCAGGTTCTCCAGGTGAGGGAACCGGAATGAAAACTGGAAAGATGACTGTAGGAATGATGTGTTCATATAACTCGGGCAGGAAGAAACACCTCAAGATGGTGTTACCACTCTTGATGATCTTAGTTTGGCTGACGTCAATATCCTGTTATCAGAAACCAGCTGAGGGATCGATTCTGGTCGTTCAGCAAGCGACAGGGGAGGATGTGAAATCTGAATTGGCGCTGATGGACCCGAGCAGACCTGATCAGGATCCTGTTGTCTTGGTCAAAGAATTTTACGAGGTGGCATCACCCGAAATTTCTTACCAGGGAGGTGCAGTGGTTTTCCAGGCCAAAAAAGAATCCGGAGATTCCTGGCAAATCTGGGAATACGATCTTGAGGGTGGGGAATTGAATCAAGTGACGGATGCTGATTCTGATTGCGGGGAACCGGCTTACCTCCCGGACGGCAAAATTCTCTATTGCCGATTTGTCCCGGATTATTCAGGGTATCACGTTTTGGAAACTTCAAAGTCGGATGGCACGGAAACTCAGCAAATCACATTCGGGCCTGTAGATTTCGCCTCTCCAATAGTACTTATGGATGGAAGGATTCTTGCCTTCGCCAAAGAGAGACATCCCAAGCCTGGAAAAACGCAGTTGATGGTCATGCGACCGGACGGGACGAAAATTGAATTGTTTTATGAGTCCGACCAGGAAAATGCAATTGTGGCAGATGCGGGGCTCTATCAAACCGCAGATGACCGAATCGTCTTTTCAGAGAAAGCCCTGGGGGAGGAAGTCGAAGTCCGATGGATTTCAGTGGACTACAACCACCCCATGGACAGCCGGGTGCAGTATGAGGCAGAAAGTATGAATAATTTGAAGCAAGTCGTTTATGCGCCTCGACCCCGACCCAAAAAGCTGCCGAGCGCTGTGAACCCCGAGGTTGAAACGGCTCTTTTGGTCTGTATGGATGTCAATTTATCGGAAAATGACGCACACGAAACTCAAGACAGTTCAGTCAAAGTCGAACTTTTGGGTCTTGAAGGTTCGCTGGGAACGGTCGACCTGGAGGAAGACGGTTCAGTCTATATGAAAATACAGGCAGACATGCCTTTCAGGATGCAAACCCTGGATAGGCAAGGCAAGGTGGTAGAGGGTCCAAGCAGCTGGCTGCAAATGCGACCCAATGAACGGCGCGGTTGTGTCGGTTGCCATGCGGGTCATACAAGGGTACCTGAAAACAGGCAGCCCCTGGCGGTTCAGAAGGAGCCCGTTGAAATACCCCTGTACCGTGAAACCATCATGGCGAGCAGGCTGACTCAAAAAGAAAAGAAATGAACAATATAAAGGTCTTTTGGTGGATTTCTTTCGCTCTCGGATTGGGCCTGTTGATCTATTTCCCGGGAGGTGAGCTGGCGCGCTCGCATGTCAATGAAAAAACAGCGGTAACCGACCATCCCCTTACATGTACGAATTGCCACCTGTACATCACGAAGAACGAATACATTTCGAAGCTCGTCAACGAAGACTATCTGTCTCCCTTGAATCTCACTATGTCGAAAGACGGTCAATATCTTTATGTTGTCGCACAGGACGGCGATGCGGTTCTTAAAGTGGATACCCGAACCCGGGAAGTTGTAGGAAAGGCTGCTGTTGGCGATCACCCGCATAGTGCTATTCTGGATCATGAAAAGCAGTTGCTTTATGTCAGCAATCAATGGTCAGACAATATTTCTGTGCTGGATGCCGTATCCCTGACTCAACTGGACACTCTCAGGGCAGGCAATGGGCCCTCGGGTCTGGCGCTGAGCTCAGACAAAAAGCGACTTTATGTTGTAAACACCTTTAATTCAAGTGTTTCTGTCATTGATATCTCGTCCGAAAAAGAGATGAAAAGGCTCAGGGTAGGTAATGACCCAACGGGAATAGCGGTTTCGACAGACGGTCAAATACTTGTGGGAAGCCGAAGGGCAAGGCTGTCGGAGTATGGAGTCCCGCTGGAGACGGATCTGGTTGAATTCGACTCGGAATACGACCGCGTCACGAAGAGAATCCCTATGACAAATGCCTACTTGATCGAAAACATTGCCTTTACCCCAGCTTCGGATGTCGCCCTTACTACGCTGATTCGGCCCAAGAACAACATACCTTCGGTTCAGGTGGAAGGCGGATGGATGATGACCCATGGCATTGGATTCCTTGAAAACAAACCCAATGGAAAGATCGCACAGCTTTTGATCGATGAGCCGAATTCCTATTACCCGGATCCTTTTGACATTGTGGTTTCACCTGACGGCAAGAAGGCATTTGTAAGTAGCTCAGGAGTCGACATGATCTCTGCTATTGCCATCGACTCTTTGCGCAACCTGATGAAGAATTCAACTCAAAACGACCTGGATCGTCTGGCCAATGATCTTGGTGCGAGCAGAAGCTTCGTCATCGGTAGAATAAAAACCGGGGCCGGACCCAAGGGAATGGTGATATCCCCGGATGGTACTCAATTATACGTTGCCGAACAGCTCGAAGACAAAATTGCTGTGATCGATGTGCAGTCTCTGGAGAAAATAGACGAGGTGGACCTGGGAGGTCCTGAAAAGGTAACGGTTCTGAGACAGGGCAGGAGGCTGTTCACCAGTGCAGGTCACACCTTCCAGAATCAATATTCCTGTTATACCTGTCACCCGGACAATCACGAAGACGGACTGGTCTACAACATGGCCGGGAAGCACATGGGAAGAAATCTTGCCAATACCCAATCTTTGAGGGAAATCGGAGATACGGCTCCGTTCAAGTGGAACGGAAAGAATCAGACAGTTTACAAGCAGGATGGCATGCGTTTTTCGACCATCCTGACCCGAACCGAGGCTTTCAGCTACAGCGATCTCGACGCGATTACCGCTTATATCATGCGAGGAATCGACCATCCGCCGAATCTGCAATACAATCCGGATGGAAACCTGACAGCCTCCCAGGAAAGAGGAAAGGTAATTTTTGAGCGTACCATAGACAACAACGGAGAAGTCATTCCTGAGAACAATCGTTGTGTGACCTGTCACCCTGCGCCGCTCTACACGAATCGTCAAATGGCAGATGTTAGTACCCTGGCAGATACAGATGATCCGATGTTGTTTGATACGCCCCATCTGACCAACCTCTTTGCTTCACCTCCTTTCCTGCACGACGGGAGGGCAAAAACTCTTGAGGAAATCTGGACGGTATACGCTGAAGACGATCGGCACGGAAGGGTCAATGATCTGACGAAACCCGAGCTGAATGACCTGATCAATTATCTGAAATCACTGAGGTCGCCCAAATACATGAACGATGAAGAGGTGGCCTATAATCTAAAAACAAAATGAAAAAATTCGCTAAAATCAACGCTTTTGCTCTTATCGCCTTGTTTTTTGTGGCCTTTACCGGGGAGGAGCCTGAGGAGTCGCCTCTACTTCCGGTTTTCGGAAAGTGGAAATCGTTTACCAAAAAGGAAGGGCTTCCTTCAAACAAGACGTATTGTGTTCGCATTGTCGAGGATCGGGTCCTTGTCGGTACCCATGACGGATTGGCGGTTTTAGAGGATGGAGAATGGAAGACCTACACAACCGATGACGGTCTGGCTCACAACGGGGTGCTCTCCATTGACTTCAACGAGCAAACAGGAGACATATGGCTGGGAACCATGGGAGGCCTGACAAGATGGTCGGCCGGGCGATTCACCAACTTTACACAGCTGAACAGCGGCATGCCGAATGATCTGATCTATTCGGTTACATGCGATCAAAACGAGGTATGGGTAGCTACGGCAGGTGGGGCAGGAAAGTACGATACTTTTGATGAAAGCTGGGAGATCTACACCGAGCAGAATGCACCCATGCATGAGCCCTGGACCTATGGCATATCTGCCGGTGACAACAAGATTTTTATCGCGGCCTGGGGAGGTGGCGTCGTAGAGTATTCCCGCAAGACGGGGCAGTTCAGGGATTATGTCGATCCCGACGGGAACATGGAAATCGATCTGTTTCCCGACGACGGCGTGGTTCACGACATTACGACCGGGACTTCCTGGTCGGATGGGTACCTGTGGGTTGCCACGTATTTCGGACTGAGCCGCTATGACGGTGTGCACTGGAAAGGTTATTTCGATCATGACAGCGGACTGGCCAGCAATTTCATCAACTTCATCAAAGCTCATAACGGAATAGCCTACATATGCACCGACAAAGGCTTGAGCACCACAGACGGAGAGAACTGGTCGACCTATGTGAACCCGGATTTGGCACATAGCTATGTTCTGGGAGTCGACATCCGCGATGATGTTGTTTGGGTGGCGACCTCAGACGGGCTATCCCGGGGCGAGAGGATCAGCGCCGGCAGCAGGGTCAATTAAAACAAATAGAAAAGAAGAACAAATAGATAACTAATAAGCAGAATAATAAAATTAAGATTTATGGAAACAATGACTATAAAGGACAAAAAGAAAGTAGTTGAAAAAGAGCCGTTATTGATTGACCTGAACAAGTTGACAGACGGTGAAAAGCTGGAAATGAAGAAGCTGGGGATTCTCTCAGAGAAAAATGACATCATAGAATCGGTGTATCCCGAGGTTCACGCAGAACGACCTCCGATTGAAAAGCATGTCACTCACGCACCTCATACGATCAATGAGGCGTATAATTATGACAAACCCTCTTCATTTTCAAGGGCACTCCGTCTCGATTTGGGCGAGTATAAGGCTTTGCTGATTTCGGGTACAGCCAGCGTCAATGAAGAAGGAAAACCCGAGCATATCGGTGACTTCAAGGCGCAGCTCTGGAGAACTTATGTGAACATCACCAACCTTCTGGAGGCTGAAGGCATGTCATGGCACGACGTGGTCAGGACCACCAACTACCTTCGTGACATCGAAAGGGACTATGAGGAATTCAACAAGATCCGTACGTCTTTCTACAGATGGCTGAAGCTCGATCCGCTTCCAGCAAGCACCGGAATTCAAGCGCGATTGTGCTGGGAGACCTTGCTCGTAGAGGTTGAGGTATGGGCGCTCTGCAAGTCAAAGTGATGAATCTTAATCCTCAGGGAGGACTAAATTTTTAAATAATTGAATCATGAGGCAGCATTTGTTTTTGATCGGGTTGTTTCTGTCCGGACTTCTTTTTACCGGGTGGGATTTGGAAGCCCAGGATAAGGAAATCAAATACGGAAACACCCCGGAACAGTTATTTCCATACAATAAATTCAGGCAGGCCTACAAATATCATTTTTTGGAGCCCATTGAGTTTTATGGGCCGGGTCGCGACAAGAAACCGCCCGCTGGGCTGTCTGAGGTGCGCATCGGATTTCTTGGGCCACTGACCGAAGACGAGATGTTTTTCGAGGGCAAGAATATGCTCAACGGAGCCTTGCTCGCCCTGGAGCAGGCCAATGCCAGGGGCGGATACAAAGGTTTGCCCTATCGACTCATGGCACACAGTGACGCAGGTCTTTGGGGGGCGGCGGCCAACGAGGTGATCAAAATGGATGAAGAAGGCGTTTGGGCCTGGCTCGGCTCCATCGATGACATCGTGTCTCATGTTGCCCTGAGAGCCACCTTGAAAGTGGAGATCATGATGGTCAACACGGGAGATCCAGATCCGACCTTCACCGAAACGAACATCCCCTGGGCAATTCGTGTGATCAGTGACGACCGGCAAAGTGGTTACGCATTGGCCATGCATATTTTTGAAGAGAAAGGACATGAGCGTGTTGCCGTGATCCGTTCCAACAACCGTTACGGCCGCGTTGGGGTGATGGAGTACTCTGGAGTGGCGACACGACTGGGGCATCCGATGATGATCGAGGAACGATTTGACAACGGGGAAACCGATTTTACCATGCAGTTGGAGAATATCAAACGGGTGAAGCCCGATGCCGTATTGATCTGGGCGAACGCCAAGGAATCGGCACTGGTCCTCAATCAAATGCGCGAAATGGGTATGGATCAGCCTGTCTATGCCTCTGACAGGGCCGTTTCCGAAGAATTTCTGAAACTGGCAGGTAAAAATGCAGAAGGCGTGGTGAGCACGAGTCCTTACAACCCGGAAGCTAACCTGCCGCAATTGAAAGCTTTTCAGGAATCTTACAAAGAACGTTTTGGTAAGGAAGCAGATGTCTATGCCGCACATGCCTATGATGGAATGAACCTCATCGTTAAGGCCATAGACCAGGTAGGATTGAACCGGGTTTTGATTCGGGACATTCTCACTGATCTGGAGACTTTTCAGGGCTATCCGGGAGTGACCGGGGAGATTGTTTTTGACGAATCCTGGAATGACATTGGGGAGATATGGATGGCTCGGGTCAAGGACGGAGTTTTTGAGTATAGCCCAAGTCCGTTGAACTACGAGAGAAGCGGTTCGAAGCGAATGCCTGGTTACTGATCATGCCAGCCCGGTCGAAGATAGCTTTAGCCCATCTGGCCCTCCTGCTTTGCAGCGCATGGAGCGGGTTCGGTTTATGGGCCCAGCAATCAACAGACTCAGGAAGCGAACCCATAGCCCTTGGGTTGCTGGTGGAAGACAGTCTTTTGGTAGAGGGGCGCTATGGTGCTGAGTTTGCAGTAAAGGAAATTAACAGAAGGGGAGGATTGAACGGAAGACAGTTGGTGCTCTCGGTCAAATCCATGGAAGGTCCCTGGGGAGTCGGGTCCACAAAAACGGTCGATCTTGTCTTTGAGCAAAAGGTTTGGGCCCTTGTCGGACTTCTAAAGGGCCGAAACTCACATCTGGTGGAACAGGTTGCAGCCAAAACGAATGTTCCCTTCATCTCGGCCTGGGCAGCAGATCCAACCCTGTCCAAGGCTTACGTGCCTCAATTTTTCAGTTGCGTCCCCAACTCGGAGCAACAGGGCAGGGCCCTCCTGAATGATCTCTTTGAGAAGCAAGGATCTGACAACTGGATCCTGGTCTCGGATGACGACTACGATTCCCGGATAGCTGTAAAGAGTTTGATGGATACAGAAGAGTTTCAAAAGCACCCGGCTTCAGAGAAATTCAAGTGTAGTTCTCCCGATGATTTTAAGAGATTGGTGCAAATGATGCGCGAGAAGAATCCGAAGGCCGCAGTTTTATACTGCGAACCGGAACGTAGTTTGGAGCTGATCCGATTTTTACGTGGCCAGGGTATAATGATTCCCGTTTATTCCGGTTTGAATCTTCTCCATGAACGCAACTTTTCCAGCTTGGTGTCAGATCGTGTCGAAGATTTGTATTTCCTGGGCAGCGGGACGTGGATGACGGATCGCGATTCGAATTTTGTGCAGGAGTTTCACAGGGAGTTTGGCCACTATCCGGGTCCCATGGCGGCCTATGCCTTCGATGCGATTCAAATACTGGTTGAGGCCATTGAAAAAAATGGCTCGAATCCTGAGAAGGTAAAGCAGAACCTATCAAAAACGTCCTACGTGGGAAAGACAGGTTCCATTGAATTTGACCGGTTGGGAAACCGAAAAAGCACAAGCACGCCTGGTGTGGTTTCCGCTCAAAGATTGTACGCATCAAAGCCTTGAAAAAACTTTTTATCTCTTTTTAATTATTTAACTTTGAAGGGATGAAAAATTGTGTTCACAGTATACTTTTCCTCCTGTTGTTGTCGCTTGTGGTCTCTTGCGAGTCAGAGGAGGAGAAGAACAGAAAAATGGAAGTGCAGCTCATGTCGACTCAGACGCTGGGCCTGGCCTATCTCGAGGAGATGAAACTGCAAGAGGCCGAAACGGAATTCCAGAAATTCATTGAGCTCGCACCTGATGAAAAATTGGGCTATGCGAATTTGGGCCTGGTCTATCTCAGGATGGGGCAGTATGAAGAGGCAGAAAAAAGACTCTCAGAGGCCAAAGCACTGGACAAGTCAGATCCTGACGTGAATCTTCTGTTGGCTACGTCGTATCGTCTTCAGGGCCGAAATCAAGACGCTATTCGAGTTTTGGAAGAGACTTTGGAGTCAAATCCTGAACATCCCAAAGTGCTTTTTGAACTTTGCGAGCTGTACGGTGCCGATCAGGATGATGCGGCCCTTAAGAAGAGACAAACCTATCTGGAACAGCTTGCCGCCAAGACCCCAGGGAATTTGGTCCCCATGATTCTTTTGATTGAATCGTATATCAAATTGGAAAATGCAGACGGGGCTCTGGCAGAATTGGAAAAGCTGCCGGCGCAGTTTCCTGAATTCCCGGCGGAATCCATGCCCTTCTACAGACAGACCCTTGAAACCCTTCAGGCGGGAGATACCGGGCCAGCCCTCATACCTTTCACCGTTTTTCACAATTATCAGAAAGTAACGTATCCCTACCAAAAGGGAATGACCGATCTCAAAGGTCCTGGAGAGTCAGCCCTTGGAATTCCCCTGATAAACTATAGCGAAACGACTGCCATGTCCGGGGAAATGGAAGGTGACATTCTCGAATCCATCCAATTTACCGAAGTAGCAGCGAGTGCGGGTCTTCGGTTCGAATCTCTTGGTCATGAGGAGGGAAATGTTGAATTTCCGGTTCACCATGCGGTGGGTGACTACGACGGAGACGGGGACATGGATCTTTATATCGGCAGAAAGGACGATGTAAATGGCGAATTCAAAAGCTACCTGTTTCAAAATGAGCTGGGGCGTTATCAGGATTTCGCCTCTGGTTACGGAGTGAAGAATAACCCGAAGGAGAACAGGGCTGCTTTTGCTGATTTCGACAATGACGGCTTTCTCGATCTGCTGATTCTCATCAAGGACGGAACTGTGCTCTATCACAATGCGGGCAAGGGAAATTTTGTAAATATGACCGAAGAGGCAGGTCTTTCAACTCTTAAAGAGGGTTCGAGTCCTTTGTTTGTCGATCTGGACCACGATGGAGACCTCGATTTGTTTCAGGCCCGCGACGGGCTGAACCAGGTATTTTTGAATACCGGCGACCGCAGTTTTAAGCAGGTTGAGGATCAGATGGGGCTGGGCGGTGCTCCGGATACGAAGACAACCGAAGCCATTTTTGGCGACTTTGACGATGACGGAGATCTTGACCTTTACCTGGTCAATGCCAATGCACCGGATCTTTTTGCCTGGAATCAAAGACAGGGTGCCTTCAAAACTGTGGAGATGAGTGGTGAAATGGATGTTCCTGTTGGATCAAAGGCCGCTGTGGCCGGGGATTTCAACAATGATGGACTTTTGGACCTTGCTCTTGTCAACAATTCGAACAGTCCATTGCTGCTGTTGGAGAATCAGGGAGAAGGAGCATTCAAATCGAGATCCGACCTGGCAGCCGACTTTCAAGATTTGGGAGGTGCAGATATTAATGATCTCGAGGTGATCGATTTTGACAACGACGGATATCTTGACCTTGTTTTGGCGGGTGCATCCAAGACCGAAGCTGACCGAGGCGTATATCTCTATCACAATAAAGGAGACGGCTCTTTTGAAAACCTGAGTCAACTTTTGCCTGAGGGACCATTCAGCACAAGTCAGATTTCTACATTCGATTACAATGAAGATGGAGATTCCGATCTCCTGCTTTCGGGCACGAAAGGTGAGGTCTTCCTGTTGCGCAATGACGGAGGAAACAGGAATCACTATTTGAACATGAAGCTCGTAGGACTCAGAACAGGTAGTGCCAAGAACAACTATTTCGGTATCGGGTCAAAAGTTGAGATGCGCGCTGGTGATCTCTACCAGAGCACTGTTGTCACCCAACCCGAGATCACTTTCGGATTGGGCAATCGCTCCAAGGCGGATGTGATCCGAATCACCTGGACCAACGGCGTCCCCCAAAACATTGTCCTGCCGGATGCGAACCAAAATCTTATCGAAGAGCAGACCTTGAAAGGCTCCTGCCCATTCCTTTACACCTGGAACGGTGAAGAGTATGTTTTTGTAAAGGACATCACCTGGCGCAGCGCGTTGGGAATGCCTTTGGGCATTATGGGTGAAAATATGAGCTATGCCTTTGCAGATGCCTCAGATGACTATTTGCTGATTGAAGGAGAGAATCTTAAACCCAAGGACGGAAGGTATTCCCTGAAAATCACCTCTGAGCTTTGGGAGACCATTTATATGGACAGGTTGCGACTCGTGGTGGTGGATCACCCGGATTCGGTTGAAGTATTTGTTCCGGAACAGTTTTCTCCTCCGCCATTTCCGGGCATGGAGCTGCACCAGGTGGCAGACAAAGTATACCCGGTAAGAGCCGTGGCGGGCAAGGGTCTGGATGTTCTGGACCTGGTGACCTCAAAGGATGACCGTTACGTGAGTCAGTTTTACAAGGGGAAATACCAGGGATTGGCTGAGATGCATGAGCTCGTCATCGATCCGGGGCCTGAGGTCGATTTGCTGAACCTCAAGCTCTTCTTGCGTGGATGGATTTTTCCGACTGACGCGAGCATCAACGTGGCTCTGTCTCAATCAGATGCACTTTCCCTGAGGCCTCCTTCGCTGGAGGTGCTCGATCAGAATGGCAACTGGAGGACCGTGATCGATCAGATCGGTTTTCCTATGGGCAAGGACAAAATGGTTATTGTCGACCTTTCAGGAAAGATCACAAGCAAAGACCGTCGCATCCGCATCCAAACGAATATGGAAATCTACTGGGACGAGATATTCTTCTCTTCGGGCACGGGCAAAGCTCCTTTGCACACGACGATTTTGGACCCTGATGATGCCGACCTTCATTACCGGGGCTTTTCGCGCTCGTATAGGAAAGGTGGTAGGCACGGACCTCACTGGTTTGACTATGCTTCGGTCAGCAAGGAACCCAAATGGAATGATCTCACCGGGAATTATACCCGTTTTGGAGACGTCCTGGAGCTTTTGAATCAAGCCGACAACCAGTATGTGATTTCGAATGCCGGTGATGAGATGAGCGTACATTTCGATGCCAAAAAGTTGCCGAAGCTTCAGAAAGGATGGAAGAGAGATTTCCTGATCCACAGCGTGGGCTGGGTCAAGGACGGTGATATGAACACTGCGGAAGGAAGAACGGTTGAACCCCTGCCTTTCCATGGAATGAGCTCCTATCCTCCATCAGCAAATGACCTCTATCCTGCAACTCCTGAGATTCTTGAGTACCACAAAAGTTACAATACACGCGTCATTGAAAAGGAATCTGGCAAAGGAAGTTTAATCCAATTGAACATTAAACCCGGGGAATGATTAAAATGGCTGCAGTTCGATACTTTTCGATTCTTATGGGGTTTCTTTTGGGTGCCCATGTGATGGCTCAAAGTGTATCTCCGAGGTTCACCGAGGTGACCCGGGAAACGGGAATTGACTTTCTGTACAACTTTGGAGATGAGTCTTATGAGAACATTCTGGAGAGCAGTGGTTCGGGAGTGACCGTATTCGATTACAACAACGACGGCTTCATGGATATCTATATGCTCAACGGCACGTATCTGCAGGGGATTTCCGATGAACAGGGCGAAAAGTTCGAAGGGAGCACGAACGCCTTTTACATGAACCAAGGGGACGGAACTTTTCAGAACGTTTCGAGAGCCTCCGGGCTTGATGATCCTTCCTGGGGGATGGCAGCGGTACCTGTTGATCTTGACCTCGACGGTTATCAGGATATCTACCTGCTCAACTATGGAGAAAACGTTTTTCTGAGAAACAACGGAGACGGAACCTTTTCGGATACAACGGAGAAGCACGGTTTGAAAGGCCCGGCGGAACTCAACGGGTTTGTCAAATGGAGCATAGGAGCCGCTTTTTGGGACCAGAATAAGGATGGGAGACTCGACGTAATGGTGGGTAATTTTCTGGCTTTTGATCCCGGATATGTTTCAGCAGAGGCACCCGACATGATGCCTCACCCGGCTGAATACAGGGGGCAGGCAAGCATGCTCTACGAGCAGCAGACGGATGGCTCCTTTGAAGAGGTGACCCAATTGTACGACTTGTTTTACCCGGACTCCAAATGCATGGGATTGTCTGTTTTTGACTATGATACGGATGGTGACCTCGATATTTTTCAAGCCAATGACCATCAGAAAAACTTTTTGTTTCTAAATGACTCGGGAAAATATAAAGAGGTTGGAGTCGCGAGCGGAATAGCTACGAACAGCAATGGTCAGGAAACCGGCTCGATGCACGCTACGCTGGGTGATGTGGATGGAGACGGCCTGATTGATATCCTTGTGACCGATCTCAAGTACGGCGCCCTTTACAAAAACATGGGCAATGGCCTGTATCGTGACATCACCGAGTCAAGTGGAATCGCAGGGCCCATGCGTGGCAAGGGTTGTTGGGGTGCCGCCTTTCTGGATTATGACAATGATGGCGATCTCGACCTTGTAACAGCCAACGGAACAGCAGAAGAATTGATTTTGCAGTATCCATTGCTTCTTCAAAATGACGGGACCGGGAAGTTCAAAGATGTAGGGAAGCAGGCAGGGTCTTATTTTAAGACCAAAAGATCGGGACGGGGACTGGCCATTCTGGATTATGACAACGATGGTGACATCGACATTCTCATCTCCCACGTGGATCTCAAAGCTACTCCTGCTTTACTCCGAAACGAAACCGGGACGGAAAACCACTGGTTGGGGCTGACACTGATGGGGCCGCTTGGCCTTAGCTCAGGTTTGGGCGCCCTGGTGACCGTGGAGGCCGGAGGAAAAACCCAGGTAGCGATCAACCAATGGTCGATGGGCTATCTTTCAAATAATGACCCAAGGCTTCATTTAGGTCTCGGAACCGCCGAGAAAATTGACAGGCTCGTAGTGAGTTGGCCCGATGGCGAACATCAGACTTTTGAAAACCTGGAAACAGGCAGATATCTAAAAATTGACAAGAACAAGGGCCTATTGAGCCCGTGAAAAAATTAAAATGATATGAACAGTGAATACATCAGCAAGGTCATTGACCTTACGCATCCCGAAAAGAACATCATCTACAACATGACGCATGAAGAGGCGGTTAGCAGGGTGAATTCTGGAGACTTGGAAGCCGTCCGGGAGATAGACGGGCAATTTTGTCTGGTCGCCGTTGAGGGTAAGACCATACGTATGGCTCGTTCTATAGGACGACCAATTCGATATTTTATCGCCAAGCTCGAGTCCGGGCCTCAACTGGTAATCGCGGAACGGATTGACGTGATTTACGACTACCTAAAAAAAGAGGGTATGGATGACCAGTTTCATCCATCCTACACCCGAATGGCACCAGCACATTACATCACACGAATCGAGTTGTTGGGCTGCCCCGATCCAAACCCGGTTTACGACAGGTTCTTCACCCCGAAGCGAAATCGATATGCTCCTGAAAGCCTGGAGTTCATAGGAGTTGACTACATGTCAGCTCTTTATGAAGAAATTAAAAAGTGGTTGAAATTCAAGGCGACTTCGGGTCCTGTTGGAGTGACTTTTTCGGCAGGAATAGACAGCGGCTCTGTTTTTCTCTTGACCTATCACGCTCTGAGGGAGCTCGGGGAAAGCCCCTCGCGACTGAAAGCCTTTACGCTGTCTGTCGACGGCGATGGCGCCGATCTTCTGCAGGCCCGCAAATTCCTTTCATCCGTTGGTTTGGAGATGTTCCTCGAGCCGATTGAATTGGATTACAGCGCACTGAACTGGAAGGAGGCCATTGAGGTCGTTGAGGATTACAAGCCCCTTGATGTTCAGTCTGCGACGATGAACCTGGCCCTGCTGAAAGGAATCCGTGAAAAGTATCCGAACTGGAAATATCTGATTGATGGTGACGGGGGTGATGAGAACCTCAAGGATTACCCGATCGAGGAGAATCCGGAATTGACCATCAAGAGTGTGCTGAACAATCTTATGCTCTACCACGAAGGATGGGGGGTTGATTCCATAAAGCATTCACTCACGTATTCTGGTGGTCTCAGTCGCGGATACACACGCACCTGTTCCCCGGCCGACATGCTGGGCTTTGAAGGCTTCAGTCCGTATACTTTGCCAAACGTTATCGAGATTTCGGAGGGGATTCCGTATATAGACATGACCGATTGGGATCACGAAAGACTTTACGAACTCAAAGGTAAAGTCGTAAGCATCGGTGTCAAGGAGATTACCGGCCTGGACATGCCTGTTTTTGAAAAACGACGCTTTCAGCACGGGGTGACTTCACAGGAGCTATTCGAACGTCACTTCCCTAAAAAGGACATTGATTACAGGAAAGAATTTCATTCCAGGTATGAATGAGAATCTCTCAAATCCGGAGATGAATTCGAGGGAGATAAATTCCAAATGGATCCTCTCCCAGAGAGGGGAAAAGAACAAAATTGAGCCCCATCGCCCCTATGATTTCATGATGGAGAAGGAGCGGCGGCCCAATGGAAAGGTGGAATATACCGCGACTATCTTTTTGTCGAACAAGGAGTGCTCCTTTAAATGCCTGATGTGCGACTTGTGGAAGAACACCTCGGATAATACTGTTCCTGTTGGAGCCATTCCCGAACAAATCGAATGGGCCCTTTCCCAGTTGCCATCTGCCCGGCATATCAAGCTGTACAACAGTGGGAGCTTTTTTGACGAACGAGCAATTCCGAAATCGGACTACCAGAGCATCGCCAAGCTTGTGGATCACTTTGAGACCGTGATTGTAGAGAGTCATCCCAGGCTAATTGGAGAAAAATGCCTGGAGTTCAGGGATTTGATCTCAGGAAAGCTCGAAGTGGCGATCGGACTGGAAACGGCCCATCCAGAAATTCTTGGACGATTGAACAAGCAGATGACCCTGGAAGACTTTCAGATAGGGGTCGAATTTCTGAAGATGAACGAAATAAATTCCAGGGCTTTTATTCTGCTTCGCCCTCCCTTTATGTCAGAGCAGGAAGGCATCATTTGGGCAGAGAAATCCATCGATTTTGCCTTTGACTGCGGCGTGGATTCGTGCACGGTCATTCCGGTTCGGGCGGGAAATGGCGCCATGGACGAATTGATGAAAAAAGGAGATTTTGAAATGCCCACCCTGTCTTCCTTGGAGGAGGTTTTGGCATATGGGGTGTCACAGAGAAGAGGCCTTGTTGTTGCGGATACCTGGGACCTCGAATTGTTCGCCGAATGTGATACCTGCTTTGAAGATCGATATCATCGAATTCTCCAAATGAATTTGACGCAGAAGTTTTCTGACGCGTTAGAATGTGAAGTTTGCTCAAGCCACTACCTGAATGACTAAGGCCATCTAATTGTAGGAGTACGTAATCTGTAAATTTAACCCGTAGTCATCATTCGCAGCACCCTCTGCTATTGGCCGGCTGTCATAGGTATAATAGAAATTTGTGCCAATTTTGAAATTGTTACCGAAAAGTCCCACTTTTGGATTCAGGTTCAGAGTAAAGCGACTCCTGTTGTCAGTCAAATAGGGGAGATAACTTAGATTGGCATCGACCCATATTTTTGGGTTCAAAAGCCTGTAAACTTTCCAATTGAGTATGAAAAGACCCGCCGCGTCGGTCGTGACATCAGAATCATCAAAGGGCGTTTCCTGGGCGAAATTTAATCCCAAACCAAAATACAGCCGATTCCATTCATTGTAAACAATGTCCTTGATTCCAGTCAAGTTCAAACTTGACCGCAATTTAGTTCCCAACTCCAAATTTTGACTTGCCATGACTGAAATATTGGTAGACCACCCTTTTGAAAGAGTTCTCTGCCATGTGAACATACCGTCGGACTTCCTAGAAGTTAGAGTGTCTGTTTGGAAGGTATTGTTGGAATCCCATTCCAGATTATAATAATTCCGCAGTTTTCGATAGTCCACGTTACCCGATAAGGCAAGGGTGGCAATTCCACTACCTTTGGTGTAATTCAGTCCAAGGCTAAAGTTGGCACTTGTTCGTAAGAAAAAGGATTTCCTGCTCGGATAAATCTCAACGATTTCATGCATGGGAATGTGAATTCTACGATTTCTCGTCACAATATATACCATCCTATCCTCCGTCGAAGAATCGAAGGATCCAAAGTAAATCGCTCCGGTCTCCATTTTTATATGGAACTGTTTGTCTGAAATGATTGTGTTCACTTTAGGTTCTTCCATGCTTATCGTTCCCATGCCGTCCATCTTCCAGGTGACCACCCCTGAAACCATTCTCTTGAGTTCACCTGTGAGTATGTTTCCGTTGATATGAACAATGGTGTCCGTTTTCTGTGCTCGGATTTGGGTCACACAAAGGAGTGCGAAAATCAGTATAAGGCCGCTAATGAGTCGGTCCATGACTTTTGTCATTTGATCCTTAAATGTAAGAATAACTTTGTGTTTTGAGAGCTTTGGAATATGACTATGCTTGTCTTGAGAAGAATCGATACCTTTAGGGAGCCTAAAAATCAATAAATCATAAATGCCTGAAACAATGACACTATCCAGATCTTTAAGAACCCGTGCGATAAATAGTATATTAGGTCTTTTATTTATTTCCTTTGTGTCAGCGAGTGCCCAGGACAAAGTGCACCAGGATCCTAATCCATCCAAAGGTAAAACAGTCTATGAATTGAGAATCTATTATCCCCATGAAGGAAAGCTTGAAGGCATCCTTTCACGATTCAGAAATCACACCACAAGTCTTTTCGAAAAGCACGGATTTACCAATGTGGGATATTGGGTGACCCGACCAGGTGGCGAACCTTCATTCGCAAATTCGATGATCGCTGGAAATGGGGGTAAAGAAGCTTTGCTGTATATTGTTTCCTTTCCGGATATGGAATCCCGAAATGCTTCCTGGGAAGCTTTTGTAAAGGATCCGGAATGGATCAAAGTATACGAAGAAAGCCGGGTGAACGGCCCACTTGTTCGCGAGATAGAGCAGGTGTATCTGAATCCAACGGATTTTTCAACTCTGAAATAGTAGCTGTATATGGGTTTTAATTCGATCTGTTGAAGGTAAGGCCTACACTAAAGAAAACGCGAACCTTATCTACGTCATTTACCCAGGAGACATCGAAGTTAAGGGGCCCCAGGAAAGAATTGTACGCGATTTGAGCTCCCGCTGAAATAATCGAGCTCGTTTCGAATCCCTCCGACCATTTTCCTGATGGAGTAAAAGCATCTTCCAGATATTCCCCAAAATCCCCAAAGCCCACTGAGGCCAGATTGAAGTGAGGTATGATGAACAATTTGGAACTCGCTTTCCATTGGAGCCCCAATTGAAGGTTCATCATTTGTGTAACAAAGAGTTCATCTTCATGCAGACCGGGCAATGTGTATGTGCCGCGTCGAGGTGCCATGATAATGCCTCCCAAACTGTAATTCGCAGAATAGCCATAATCCGTAAAAGAGAAGTCATCTCCTTTGAGGCGATCCTGGGCAATAAAACCCAGGTTGGTCCCAATGATGCCTGTAGTTTTTGAGCTCAGTGGAGTACGATACTCGAAATCAATGCCGAATTTCGTGAATCCGTTGGTCGAGCCGATCACATTGTCTAACTCAGGCTGGGAGTAGATCAGTTCCACGTCATGAAGCAGTGAACGGCTGACAAATCCTCTGAGCAGCATTCCTTTCGTGGGATAGAACACCTTGTCAAAGCGGGAATAAAAGTAATGTGCACCCAATTCCAAATTTTTAAAGGTATACCTGTCTAGGCTCAGTATGTTGTCCTTGATCGATGGATCGACCTCCGGAACAAGTCGGTTGTATTCATAGCTGATATTGGCCCCGACATAACTGCTGCGCGAGTTCAGGTTGTAGTTGAGCTGATTGTCGAATTGTACGTATCTGGATTTTAGATTGTCTGCGATTTCTCCTGCCAAAAAGAATTTCTGATCCAAAAATTCTCCGAAAACCTCCGAGCGCCACCACCAGTTTTTTTGTTTTCCAAAGGTCTTTTGATATTGCACGCGAAAACGGGGTTGAACCGCAATATCAGCTGAAATTACAATTCTCGACGCATTTCCAATGACATTTCTTCCCGTATAATTCACGAGTATACCCACAGAGCGGTAGGAATCATAATGCAGGGATCCCTTGACCATATGGAGGGAGTGTTCATGACCTTTGAGCTCGGCTCCCAGCAGGGAATCCTTGAAAAAAGAGCTGTAAGTGATCTGTTTGAACAGGGTCGTCCCCATCGCTCTGTCAATTCCATCGATCATCTCCTGAGTCGAATAGGTTTTTCCGGGTTCGATATCTATCCGGGCCTTGACCAGTTCCAGGTTCGTTTCGCTGATATCTGTGTATATGATCGTATCCAGGATAAACGCATCCTCAACGTCCGGAAGTTTGTGGACCCGTTGCTCAAAACCTTGCAGCTGTTTGGATAAGGCCACCAGTTTTGACATGCTTGCATCAACCGCCAATTTGCCTTCAACATAGATCGCTTTTGATTTTTCAAAATCACCCGTCGAATGTGTTAAATGCGGCACATGATCTACGAGAATGTCACACATGTCACGGCTCTCCGGACTTTTCAGGTTACTGGTGAGCATCGCAGCTTGAAACACCAGGGATGGAATACTGTTCAATTTGTCCTTGGGTTGCATCCCGCCACTCACATCACTTCCGATTATGATGTCTGCTCCTAGCTTCTTGGCGATATCCACAGGAAAGTTGTTTACCACTCCTCCATCAACCAGCAGCGTGCTGTCGTATTCAATGGGTTGAAATACGCCTGGAATGGACATGCTTGCCCTCATGGCGAGCGAGATGGACCCTTCACTGAAAAGGTACTCTTTACCCTCAACCATATCAGTTGTCATGGCCCTGTAAGGAATGGGTAAATCATCAAAATCGGTGATTCTATACACCGGGTAAGCCAGTGAAGTTATAAATTCTCTTAGCTTCTGATCCTTCAAAAGACCGGAGTTCACCTTGGGCTTCCCTTCAATGACGTCAAAATCGACAAGGTGCCTCTTGAATTCACTTTTCTCCTCCATGCTGACGTCCCATAGGGAAATATCCCCTCCGAGGAGTTCCCCCCAGTCTGCATTTTCGGCAATATGGGCAATGGAATCGCCCGAATATCCCATGGAGTAAAAGCCACCAACTACACTACCCATGCTGGTTCCCACGACCAGGTCAGGTACTATGCCGAGAGAATCCAGGGCCTGAAGTAGCGGTATATGGGCTATTCCCTTGGCTCCACCTCCACTTAAAACGAGGGCCACCATTGGCTTTTCTTTTTGTTCTTTTTCCTGGGACCTCAGGGAGGGGGCCGCAACACAAAGGAGAAGTAACAAGGAAACAGTCAGTGATTTATGCATGTTGCTCATTTAATTGGAATGTAAAAGTAATAAGTTAAATGCAACAACTCTGGCATTACCTATTTTTTTCGCCCCTTCTCAGCGATACGCTTCCTAAATTTTTTGTCATCCCGAAGAATGTCATAAAATCCTTCAATGTAGGTTCTGGCCAAGTCGTACTCTTTGGTATCCTGAAAATAAGATTCCAGACTCTCAATTGCCGCAAAAACTTCTTTCTCCTTTTGAAGATAAAGCGAGCGCACTTGCTCCAATATTTTTTGATCGGCTTCAAAACCGCGGTACAATCGTTTGGTGACATGATCAATCGGAAGGACCTCATTTCTTACTTGGGAGACCACGGCATAGCTTGCGTCGACCAAACCGGACATGTCAAAATCGTAGGG
>JAHEHE010000022.1 GCA_024644725.1 Flavobacteriaceae bacterium
TCGTTTTTCAATGGCGACAAAGACGGAATCCTTCAACGTGGGCGGATGACGCAAAACGGAAAGCTCACGGAGCGGTACTCCTACCTTCAGGGATACGTTGACGGCGAGCAATAATCCCGAATCCGATAGGAAGGACAGAAAATCCCAAAACCAGAAAGAACCAGGGTGCGCTTTTGAAGAAAAAAGCGATCAAGCCCAAAACAATCAGGATCGAGGCAAAGTAGATCAGCCGACTGGTTACGAACCTATTCAGGTTAAACAAAATCAGGCCATACAGGATCAGGGAAACCGGGACGGTGAGTTCGGCAAGGTTTTGGGTCAAGAGCAAAAAGAGAATGATCCATGCGACAAAGGCCGGGATCAAAAAATTGAATCTTTTCTTGAAGCTGATCGGGACCTTACTTCTTCGAGCCAACACATAGGCGGTAATCACCGATAACAGGAACACGACTATTGCCAGGCTAAACAACAAGATTTCAAAAAAGTCGATCGGAAGCACATTCATGCCCGATTCAGCATATTGGTACTGGTGGATAAGTTGCCGGGCCAGCAGGATGCCGAGCAAGGCATAAATCCCGGAATAGATGAAAATCTTAGAACGATAATCCACGGGCAAAATTTGAGATAAAAAAGTAAGGAAAAAAAACCAAAAATTCGATCTTAAGAAAATAAATACAACAAATTTCGACCGAAGAACACCATGAATGCAGGAAAGTGGAAATCTAAAAAAAATGTTAACGGGTCATTGTTAATAATTTATAAATGTTGAAAAATAATCCAAGGCGTTTTATGCTAATTTTATGCTTCCAAACAAATTCTATAATTTCAAAATAATCATGGTGGAGGAAACGATAATCAAAGAGGGTTATACGTATGAGGAGGTCCTAACCAGTTCATTATCATACTTTAAGGGTGATGAGTTGGCTGCAACGACCTGGATCAACAAGTATGCCCTCAAACAAAGTGACGGTACATTTCTGGAAAAAAACCCCGATGACATGCACAAGCGCATGGCCCGGGAATTTGCAAAAATTGAAGACCGGTACAACCCGGAAAGAAAGAAGCTCGAAGGTCAGTCCGAGTATGGATTTAAAAGGGCCAAGCTAACCGAGAAAAAGATTTATCAGCTCTTCAAGGATTTCAAGTATGTGATTCCGCAAGGAAGCGTCATGTTCGGGCTTGGAAACAACGAGATCATCGCGTCGCTATCCAATTGCGTCGTTATTCCTCCGGTGATGGATTCCTACGGTGGGATTTTCTATACGGATCAACAAATGGCCCAGCTTTTCAAAAGACGTTGCGGAGTCGGAGTTGATCTGTCGGGCCTCAGACCCAAGAATGCCCAGGTGTCGAACGCAGCCGGAACCACTACCGGTGCCGTGTCTTTCATGAATCGCTTCTCTGCTACTACGCGAGAGGTCGCTCAGAACGGAAGAAGAGGAGCCCTGATGATGACCATGGATATCGCTCACCCGGATATCGAAGAATTCGTGACCATCAAGCAGGACCTGACCAAGGTGACAGGAGCGAACATTTCCATTCGCCTGTCTGACGAGTTCATGGAAGCGGTTGAAAAAGGAGGAAAATTCACGTTGCGTTGGCCCATAGATTCGAAGGAACCCAAATACACCAGGGAGATTGACGCCAAGCCTCTGTGGGACACCATCATCAAAAGCGCGAGAAACACGGCAGAACCAGGCCTCATTTTTTGGGATCGCCAGCACAAATACTCGACGTCTTCGATGTACCCCGGATTCAAGAATTCGTCGACCAATCCCTGCTCTGAAATTGCCATGCAGGGCGGTGACAGCTGTCGACTGATCGCGATCAACCTCTACAATTTCGTGGAGCATCCCTTCACAAAAAAGGCTAAATTCAACTACAAGAAATTCTATGAGGTGGTCTATGAGACCCAGCGCCTGATGGATGACCTGGTGGACCTCGAGCTCGAAGCCGTTGACCGCATTCTCGATAAAATAGCGCAGGATCCGGAGCCCGACAACATCAAACAAAATGAGATCGAAACCTGGAAACTGCTCCAGGAAACGGGTAGAAAAGGAAGAAGAACAGGGCTTGGATTCACGGCACTTGCCGATGCCGTTGCGGCCCTGGGGCTCAAATTTGATACCCCTGAGGCCATCGAAAAAGTGGATACGATCATGCGAACCAAGCTCTCCGGGGAGTTTGACAGCAGCGTCGACATGGCCATTGAGCGCGGTCAGTTTGAGGTCTTCAACAGAAATATCGAAGACACGTCAGAATTTGTGCAGATGTTGAAAGAGGAGTTTCCTGACCTTTATGAGCGGATGATGGTTCATGGCAGAAGGAACATCTCGATCAGCACGGTGGCACCCACAGGATCACTGAGCATGCTGGCCCAGGTGTCTTCAGGCATTGAACCTGTGTTTCTGACCTCCTACAAACGCCGACGCAAGATTAATGCGCACGACAAGAATGCCAAAGTGGATTTTGTGGATGACCTTGGAGATGCTTTCGAAGAATTCACGGTATATCACAAAAAGCTGGAGGAGTGGATGAAGATCACGGGTGAAACCGATGAGTCCAAGAGTCCCTATGCTGGCGCTACGGCACCGGAAATCGACTGGGAGCAGCGAGTGGCCCTGCAGTCTTTGGTTCAAAAGTACACCACGCATTCGATCAGCTCTACCATCAACCTTCCTTCTGACGTGACCGAAGAGCTGGTGGGCGGCATCTACATGGAGTCATGGAAAAAAGGACTTAAGGGAATAACCGTTTACCGTGATGGTTCACGAAGTGGGATTTTAATCGCCGAGAACAAGAAAGAAAAAGAAAAAGAGAAGAAGACCCGCAAGACCGCATATAAACGACGGCCGAAGAAGATCGAGGCCGAAGTGGTTCGGTTCCACAATGAGTCTGAAAAATGGCTTGCTGTGGTGGGTCTTATTGACAACCATCCCTATGAGATTTTCACTGGAAAAATGGAGGATGCCTTCAACCTTCCACATTGGCTAGAAAAAGGATGGGTGATCAAGAGCCGGGATGAGAACGGAGAGGCGCGTTACGACTTCCAGTATACAGACAAAGAAGGGTACAAAACCACCATTGAGGGCCTTTCGAGGTCTTTCGACAAGGAGTACTGGAACTACGCCAAACTGATTTCCGGAATTTTGCGTCACGACATGCCCATGCCTTATGTGGTCAACCTGATTCAGAACCTGAACATGTATGACGATCACATCAATACATGGAAGAATGGGGTTGCAAGAGCCCTGAAGAGGTACGTTCCGGATGGAACCGCTGCTGCGGACAAGAAATGTGCTGAGTGTGGCGATCCGGAAGGACTGATCTATTCGGAAGGCTGCCTGAAGTGCAAGAGCTGTGGACATACCAAATGCGGATGACCCGGCTGTATTCGTGAGTTAAGTAAGCTAAGTAAGAAGCACTGTTCGAAAGGACGGTGCTTTTTTTCTGGAACCTATTCAAATGTCAGGTTCAGGTAGATGCCGCGGGTACCCATGAAATCAATGGGTCCGGTCCAGGGACTGGAGTACTCCGGATAATCCACCGGATTGTAATCCTCTACAAGCTCATTGTTGATGGCAAACACCCCTCGAATGGACGGGGTGAACTTGAAGAAGTACATGTAAAAATCAACCCCGAATCCAATCTCATACATGAAATTGCTCTGGGTCATCCGGAACTCGCCTTCAAAATTGTCCTTGCCGTTGTTCTCATTGCTCGAGAAATTGTAGTCGTAGGAAACACCACCAATGATGTAGGGGCGAATGTTGTTCAGGCGATTGGTGCTCAATTTGAGCAGCAGGGGCAGGTGGAGATAGGTTCCGGCCACTTCACGTTCCAGGTTATTGGTTGAATTCGCATAGATCGGGATACCATCAACTGTGGCGTTGAGGTTCGGATCGACAAAGGTGAGCGTCTTGGTATTGCTGACAAGTCCCGGCTCAAATCTCAGGTTGATGTTCTTGTGCAGGCGATAATCGATTACAAAGCCGATGTTGAAGCCCAGGGAGGCATCGACAGATACGAACATGTCTCGAGGCGGAATCGGGTTCACCGGCGAATTCGGATCGAATCCGCTCTGATCGTGATAATTGATTTCAAAACTGTTGCTGTTTATCCCGATGTAATAGCCGAAATGCAGGGTTCTCTTGTCAAAATTCGGCAGGTACTCAATGCGCTCTTTCTGACTGTAGATCAAAGGGACCGTCAGAAAAACAAACACGATAAGCAGTAGAATCTTCTTGGTCATTGTCTTATTTGATCGCTTGATAAATGGTGGCAGCTCCAAAGGTTTGCGGATACACTTTTGAAGTACTAAACCCTGATTTCAGTAAAATATTGTTGAAGGCCTCTCCATAGGGGAAGGCCGCTGCAGATTCGGGTAGGTAGTCGTAGGCTTTTTTATCTTTGGACATCAATTTGCCGATGTTCGGTATGATGTATTTCGAATAAAAACGAAACAGTTGTTTCACCACGGCGCCTTCGGGTTGCGAGGTTTCCAAAACGACCAGCATGCCGCCCGGTCGGAGCACCCTTAGGATTTCCCTTAGGCCCTTTTCCAGGTCTTCAAAATTCCGCACACCAAATGCCACTGTGACCGCGTCAAAGGTCCCGTCGTCAAATACCATCTTCTCCGAGTCACCAATGATCATCTTCACCTTCTTGTCGAGGCCCTTGTCGCTGACCTTGTTTTTTCCTATTTCCAGCATTCCGGGTGAAATATCAAGGCCAACCACTTCTTCAGTGGCCTCTCTGCCGAACATGATGGCCAGGTCGCCTGTGCCTGTCGCAACATCGAGCACTTTCTTTGCCCGGGCATCCATGACCATCTGTACCACCTTCTTTCTCCAGCCTACATCGATCCCGAAGGTCAGGATCCTGTTGAGCGTATCGTAATTGGAGGAGACGTTGTCAAACATCTGGGTCACCTGCTCCTTTTTCCCGAGGGAGGAATCCTTGTATGGAGTGACTTTGCTTGACATTTGAAAATTTTCGGTAAAGATAGGCATTCATCCAACACAATGCATAATTGGTCCCAAAATCCAATTTAATTGGCAAAACACTTGACAAGGCCCTTGTCGAGATCGTATATTTGCACGCTATAATCAAAAAAACGACACTTACACTATGAAGTTATCCCATTTCAATTACGACTTGCCCGAAGGTTTACTGGCAGAATATCCATCCGAACATCGCGACGAGGCCAAACTGATGGTCCTCCACCGGGATACGGAGAAAATCGAGCACAAAACCTTCAAGGACCTTGTGGACTATTTTGATGAGGGAGATATTCTCGTATTCAACAACACCAAGGTTTTTCCGGCCCGACTCTACGGGAACAAGGAAAAGACCGGGGCACGCATTGAAGTCTTTCTGCTCAGGGAACTCAACGCGGAGAGCCGTTTGTGGGATGTGCTGGTTGATCCGGCGCGAAAGATCCGAATCGGTAACAAGCTCTTTTTCGGTGAAGACAGCGGCCTTGTCGCAGAAGTCATCGACAATACCACTTCACGTGGAAGAACGCTGCGTTTTTTGTATGACGGAACCTATGAGGAATTCCGCAAGAAATTAAATGAGATGGGGGAGACCCCGCTTCCGAAATACATCAAAAGGGATGTTGAGCCGGAAGATGAGAAACGCTACCAGACGATCTATGCCAAACATGAGGGCGCCGTTGCCGCACCGACAGCAGGTCTTCATTTTTCCAAGCACCTATTGAAGCGCCTCGAGATCAAAGGCGTCGACCTCAAGGAGCTTACCTTGCACGTCGGTCTGGGCACCTTCAACCCGGTGGAAGTGGAGGACCTCTCGAAGCACCGAATGGATTCTGAGGAGGTGATTATTCCCGCTTCTACTGCGGATGCCGTGAATCGTGCTCTTGACGGGAACCGAAAGGTTTGCGCCGTAGGTACGACGGTTATGCGCTCCATGGAGAGCTCGGTATCTGCCGATTCGCATTTGAAACCCTTTGAGGGCTGGACGAATAAATTCATCTTCCCACCTTACGAGTTCAGCGTGGCGAATTGCATGATCACGAATTTCCATACTCCGAAATCCACCTTGATGATGATGACCTCGGCCTTCGCCGGACATGATTTTTTGAAGAAAGCCTATGCGGAAGCCATTAAGAAAGACTACAAGTTCTATTCCTACGGTGATGCGATGCTGATTCTCTAAAAAGATAAAAGTTGAAGCGCCCCGATCAAGGGCGCTTTTTTTTGATGCCAGACAAAAGAGACATACGGGCCCTGACAAGGGAGGAGCTGAGAGTTTTTTTCTCAGACAACGGCATGCAGTCCTTTCGCGGGAACCAGGTCTATGAATGGTTATGGAACAAAGGGGTTCACAGCTTCCAGGAAATGACCAACCTGTCCAAGGAGACGCGTGAGTTTCTCGACACGCATTTTGTGATCAATCACATTCGCGTCGACCAGATGCAGCAATCCTCTGACGGAACTGTCAAGAACGCCATCCGCCTTCACGATGGCCTGATCGTCGAATCGGTCTTTATTCCCACCTCGACCCGCACTACGGCTTGCGTTTCGAGCCAGGTGGGCTGCAGCCTCGACTGCACCTTTTGTGCCACGGCACGTCTCAAGAAAATGCGCAACCTGAACCCCGATGAGATCTACGACCAGGTAGTGGCCATTGACCAGCAGAGTCGCGCCTACAAAAATCACAAGCTGAGCAACATCGTATTTATGGGTATGGGTGAGCCCCTGCTGAATTACAAGAATGTTTTGAAATCCATCGAGATGATCACCTCTCCAGAAGGTTTGGGGATGTCGCCCAGGCGAATCACCCTGTCTACGGTCGGACTTCCGAAAATGATCATGAAGCTGGCGGATGATGAGGTCCGCTTCAACCTGGCTGTTTCATTGCATTCAGCCATCGACGAGGTCCGCTCCACTATGATGCCCATCAACGAGAAATCGAACCTGGAAGACCTGTTGAAATCACTCCAATATTGGTATGAAAAGACCAATAGCAGGGTTACGTTCGAGTATGTGGTCTGGAAAGGCATCAACGATCGGCAGAAAGACATTGATGCGCTCGTAGCTTACTGCAGAAGAGTTCCCTCAAAGGTCAACCTGATCGAATACAATGCGATCGATGAAGACGGTTTTGAGCAAGCTGACGAAGAGGTGATCGAGAAATACAGGCAGGATCTCGAAAGGAACAAAATCGTCGTGAACATCAGGCGCAGCCGGGGTAAAGACATTGATGCTGCCTGCGGTCAATTGGCCAACAAGACGGCCTGATCCAACAAAACGGCTTAAAACTCGAATTCCACGCCAATCGGACAGTGATCGCTGTGCCTTGCTTCTGGCAAAATAAACGCTCTTTTTAGGTTCGACTCAAGAGGCTGACTCGCCATGCAGTAGTCGATTCTCCAACCTTTGTTATTGTTCCGGGCATTGGCGCGATAGCTCCACCAGGAGTAATTGTGAGGCTCCTTGTTGAGGTGTCTGAAGGTGTCTATAAAACCGCTTTGGATGAAGTTTCCGATCCACTCTCGTTCAACAGGCAGGAAGCCCGAGGTGTTTTTGTTCTGGACCGGGTTGTGAATGTCAATCGCTTCGTGGCAGATGTTGTAGTCTCCGCAGATCAGGAGGTTGGGGATCTCCTTTTTCAGATCATTGACGTATTCCTGGAATTCAGCCATGTAATTGAGTTTGAAATCCAGGCGGGCGTCATTGGTGCCCGAAGGCAGGTAGAGACTCATGACCGATAGCTCGTCGAAATCCAATCGCAGGTTTCGTCCTTCGTGGTCCATGGATTCAATGGAGGTGCCGTAGGCTACATTTTTCGGTTCCCGTTTCGACAGAACAGCTACGCCACTGTAGCCTTTTTTCTGGGCTGAAAACCAATAGTGGTGCGGGTACCCGGCGTCTTCAAAAAGCTGGAGGTCGAGTTGTTCGGGATGGGCCTTGGTCTCCTGGATGCACAGCACATCAGGGTCAGCGGCCTCAAGCCAGTCCATAAAACCTTTTTTCAAAGCGGCGCGAATGCCGTTTACGTTGTAGGAAACAATTTTCATCTCTTGTTATTTCTGATTTTTATGGGATTTTCTCAATTCACGGCGCATGACCTTGCCCGAGGCTGTTCTTGGAAGTTTCTCGATTTCAATCAGCTGCTGTACCTTGAAAAGCGGGTTGAGTCGCTTTTTGACAATGAATTGTGTTTGAAGGAGCTTGTCCTCCGGACTTTCATTGGAAGGCAGGCAGACCGCATAAATGACAAGCACACTTGGCCCTCCCTCTTTTGGAGAAACAGCGATGGCCGCCGATTCTTTTATAAATTCGAGCTGGTTGATGACCTCTTCGATCTGAACGGAAGACACCTTGATGCCTCCGAGGTTCATCGCATCATCTGACCTTCCCTGGGCTCTGTAATAGCCATTTTCGAGCCGTATGAGCTCATCTCCGTGCCTGCGCAGTTGAATTCCGCGATACCCCGGATTTCCTTTGAAATAGACCTCGTGATGGTCCCTGTTGAGCAGTTCTGAAGAGAGCCCTGGAATCGGAGGGATCAAAAACATCTCCCCGGCGTCAGCAGGCTCGTCATTTTCATCCAGCAATACGAATTCTCCACCCAGGGCCTGGGAAGAAAACGTGCTGGGTATATTTTTTTGAACCACCGTACTCGTAACGTATCCACCCCCGATTTCCGTTCCCCCGCAATACTCGATGACGGGTTTGTTGCCTGCGAGGTTCATCAGGTAGGTCATTTCAACGGGGTTAGAGGCTTCACCAGTGGAACTAAAGCATTTGATGTTGTTCCAGTCAAAGGCTTCGTTGCATGCGGTGATCTTCCATTGGCGAACAATGCTTGGTACCACACCCAGCATGGTGACACGGGCCTCCTGAACGAAACGTCCAAAACCTTCGCCCAATGGTGCACCGTAATACAAGGCAATTGAGGCTTTGTTGATCAAAGCTGCGAAAATGAGCCAGGGCCCCATCATCCAACCGAGATTCGTCGGCCAGCAGACCACGTCGTTTGAGTGTATGTCATGGTGGTAATACCCATCGGATGCCCCTTTGACAGGCGTTACATGGTTCCAGGGAATCGCCTTGGGCTCTCCCGTGGTTCCTGATGAGAACAGTATCGTGATGGCGTCCCCAGGATCACAAACAAGACTTTCAAATTCATCCTTCTCAACCAGGAAATCAGAATAGTACTTGTCCCCTTCCCGAAGTTTCGGACCTGCCTGTGAGGTATGCACGACTATGGTTTTCGGGGGCTGAGCCTCGAGAACCTTGGCATACATAGGCAAGGTCTTACCCGCCCGATGGAGCAGATCCTGGGTAAAAAGCAGCTTGGGTCGGGTGATTCGCATGCGAACCTCAATTTCGTTGGGCGTGAAGCTGTCAGCGATGGTCGCCACTACAATTCCGGCCTTTATGGCACCCAGGTAGATACAGACGGCCTCCAGGGTCATGGGCATGTCGATGGCGATTCGGTCTCCCGGGACCAGTCCTTCGCTCACCAGGCTATTTGCCACGCGGTTGACTTTCTCAAGAAGTTGTTTTTGACTGATGCGTTGCAGGGGCCCGTTTTCTTCCTGGAAAACGACCGCCGTGGAGTCATCCGCATTCTGGAAACAGGAATCTACGATGTTAAGTCGGGCTCCCGGAATCCATTTGGCCCGTTCCTCACCTTGACTCAGATCCAAAATCCGATCGTATTTGCGCTTGAAGCGGATGCCCAGGTTAGAAATCGTTTGACTCCAAAACTCCGGTTTATCTGACGCTGACCATTTCCAGAACTCCGAGTAGTCATTGAAACCATTTTGCAGCATCATCTTGTGGATATTGCTGTTTTCAATCACTTCTGTATCCGGATGCCAGGAATGTTGGGGTGTCATCAGAATTCTATTTCTTCATTCGGGTCAGGTTTCGGAACCAATTGATCTTCTTCAGGATCCACTTCCTTGTCGCAGTCTACGTTAATGGTAAGTTCTTCCGGGCGCTCAAACTCTTCTTTGCTGATGCCCAGCTCCTCGTCGGCGTAGTTCTTTTTCATAAAAAGGGCCCAGATCGGCAGGGCCATGGAGGCTCCCTGGCCACGTGTGATGTCTACAAAGTGGACCGAACGGTCCTCGGCCCCTACCCAGACACCGGTGGAGAGATTGGGCACCATTCCGATGAACCATCCGTCGGATTGATTTTGGGTCGTTCCCGTCTTTCCGGCGATTGGGTTGTCAAACTTGTAGGGATAGCCTGTGACTACGTCGTCCACGTATTTCCCTCCCGTGGTTCGCAGTCGAATTCCCGAGCCGTATTTCACAACACCTTCCATGAGGTTCACAGTCGCATAGGCAATGCTTTCACTGAGCACCTCCCGTGTTTCCGGGCTGAATTCTTCCAGGATGGTTCCATTCTTGTCTTCAATGCGAAGGATCATCATGGGTTTGACATACATGCCCTTGTTGGCGAAGGTATTGAGGGCTCCGACCATTTCGTAAAGACTCAGGTCAATGGTTCCCAATGCGATTGAAGGGACGGCGAGAAGGTCCGCCTCGATACCGAGGTTGCTGGCCATTTTCACTACATTCTGAGGAGTTGTCTGGTCGATCAGGTTCGCTGATATGACATTGACCGAGTTGGCCAGGGCGCTCTTCAGAGACAAGAGTCCCCCGTATTTCTCGCTTGAGTTTTTGGGAGTCCAGTCTTCTTCCAGGTGATATTTCCCGGCCGGGATGGTATACGGCGTGTTTGGATATTCGTCACAGGGAGAAAGACCCAATTGGTTGATCGCAGTGGCATAGACGAAAGGCTTGAAGGTGGAGCCGACCTGTCGACGACCCTGTTTCACGTGGTCGTATTGGAAGTGCTTGTAATCGATACCACCCACCCAGGCCTTCACGTGGCCCGTCGTAGGGTCGGTAGAGAGCAAACCCGACTGCAGTATGAATTTGTTGTACCGGATCGAATCATAGGGAGTCATAACCGTGTCGATCTCACCTTTCCAGGAAAAGATGCGCATGGGTGTCTCTTTTAAAAACGATTCCTCGATTTCCTTCTCCGAAGCACCGTTCTGTTTCATTTTTCTCCAACGGTCGCTGCGCTTCATGGCGGCCCGCATGGTGTACTCGATCTGTTCGTCTTCCAGATCGTAGAAGGGCGCCGTTGGGTTCTTCTTCTGCTGCTTCATGAATACCCTTTGAAGATTGGCCATGTGCTCGGCCATGGCTTCCTCGGCATTGTTCTGCAAGCGGGAATCCAGGGTGACGTAAATCTTCAGGCCGTCCCTGTAAATGTTGTAGTTCTCCCCGTTGGGCTTTGGATTGTCTTTCATCCAGCCTCGCATGAACTCTCTGACGTACTCCCTGAAGTAAGTCGCCGTACCGTCACTGTGACCCTCGAGATTGATGTCCAGTTCCAGCGGAAGCTCCTGAAGGGAGTCCTTTTCTTTCTCGGTGATGACCTCGTTCCTTTCCATCTGCATGAAAACCACGTTTCTCCGATCCTTCACCATTTCGGGTCTTCGCATCGGGTTGTAGAGCGAGGAGTTCTTCAACATGCCCACAAGCATGGCCGACTCTTCGATGCTGAGATCCAAGGGCTCCTTGCCGAAATGGATTCTCGCTGCCGACCGGATACCTACGGCGTTGTGCCCGAAATCGTATTTGTTCAGGTACATGGTGATGATCTCATTTTTGGTGTACTGCTGTTCAAGTCGGACAGAGATGACCCATTCCTTTACCTTTTGGATCAATCGCTTCATGATGTTGGAAGATGCTTGCTTGGTGAACAGCATCTTGGCCAATTGCTGGGTTATGGTGCTGGCTCCCCCGTCTCTCCCCAGTTTTATTGCCGCCCGTGCCGTACCTCTGAAATCGATTCCTGAATGCTCGTAGAAACGTTCATCCTCCGTAGAGACCAGGGCCTGGATGAGGTTGTCGGGAAGCTCCGAGAATTTCACAGGCGTCCGGTTCTCCCGATAAAATTTCCCCAGGGTCTCTCCATCGATGGAAATGACCTCTGTGGCCAGGTTGTTCTCAGGGTTTTCCAACTCTTCAAAGGAAGGAAGCTTTCCAAAAACACCCAGGGCAGCCAGGCCGAAGATGAGAATGGTAAACAGGAGACCACCGAAGAAGATGCTCCAGATCCATCGGGTATACTTTTTGGTTCCCTTGTGCTCTTTTTGTTGTTCTTTCTTTGCCATTAATCCGCCTTTTCAATTTGCACGCCCACGTCTGTGATGCCGTTTAAATACTCCAAACCGTCAACCTCCCGGGTTTTGCGCATCGCCTGTTGAACGGTCAGGTCATAATCACCCATCTGAGAAAAGGTGACATTGGTCTTGTATTCGAGCTTGTTCTCCTTGACATCGGAGATGCCTGTTCCCAGGAAGCGACCTTCGGGTGTGGTCATTTCATATTCAAGGGTATCGACGATTTGATAGTTGTTCGGAAAACGGATGCCCACGATCAAAAAAAGATTGCTGAACTCGTATTCCTTGTTGTTTCTAAGGGTTAGGTAGATGTTGTTTTTCTGAATGGTGTCCTGCGAGGGAATCGTGAAATGGATCAGGGAGTCTTTGTGCCACCGATTGTCTTCAATCGACTGAAACTGATTGTAGACGACCTGTCTCTTGCAGGAGCCTAGAAAAATGATGCCAAAGGCCAGCAACAGGACATTTGCCAATACTCTGCTATTCTCTCTCATATACTGCTTGTCAATTCTTCTTTTTTTGGGGCTTTTGCTGGGGCTTGCGACCCGAATTCCTAAAATTCCCTTTGCGATTGCTCCTGCCTTTTTTTCTTCGACGGCTCTTCTTGGGTTTGTCAAAACGCGTCAGGCTGTCCTGCCCAACGACATCCGTGAACACCGATTCCGCCTCTTTTTCATACTCGTGCTCTGATGAGAATTCCTCGAGGCTATTAACCTTGTTGTTTTCCTTGTTCATCTCAATGATCTGGTTGGCCTGCTCAAGGGTGAGTTTGTGCCAGATGACCGGGTTGTCTTTGTAGGCGTACCAGATCCAGCCCTTGAAGATATCCATCTTTTGAAAGACGGCTGTTCCTTTCTGGGTATGCAACCAGAGATTGGTCTTCGGAAATCCCTTGAGGGCATCGAGGTAAGAATCCAGCTCGTAGTTGAGGCAGCACTTGAGTTTGCCGCACTGACCCGCCAGCTTCTGCGGATTCAGCGACAGTTGCTGATATCTCGCCGCCGACGTGCTCACAGACCGGAAGTCTGTCAGCCAGGTTGAGCAGCAGAGCTCCCTCCCGCAGGATCCTATGCCTCCCAATCGGGACGCCTCCTGACGCAGCCCTACCTGTTTCATCTCAACTCGGATGCTGAAAGTGCCTGCCAGCTCACGAATAAGTTGCCTGAAATCTACACGGTCGTCTGCCGTGTAATAGAAAGTGGCCTTATTGCCGTCTCCCTGGAACTCCACATCGGAAAGCTTCATTTTGAGTTGGAGCCTGGAGATGATCAACCTCGACTTTCTCTGAACCTCCAGCTCTTTTCCTTTGGCGGTATTCCAAACGTCAATATCTCTTTGACTGGCCTTTCTGTAGATTTGCTTGATCTCTTCCTTTCTTCGGCGCGAATTCTTCTTCTTCATCTGAACACGCACCAATTCACCCGTAAGCGATACGACCCCGATGTCATGACCGGGCGAAGTCTCAACAGCCACCACGTCACCCATGCTGAGCGAGAGCTCCTTGGAGTTGCGGTAGAATCCTTTGCGTCCATTTTTAAAACGGACCTCAACGATGTCGAAAGGCTTTTGATTGGCAGGAAGCTCCATGTTGGCGAGCCAGTCGAAGACGTTCAGCTTGTCACAGCTGCCGTCGGCACAGGCGCCATTGCTTTTGCATCCCCTTGGGATTCCTTTTATAGTGGATGAGCACGAATTGCAGCTCATAGGATATCGTATTTTGCAAAATGAAGAGCCAACTTCTTAACTGTCAATCTATTTCCCTTCTTTGAACTCGCTGGCCCGGTAGAGTCATGTCTGCTGTAGTCAGCAGAACAGACCCGTAAAATTTAGGGTAAATATACTCAATAATACCTAATTAAAAAGGCGCTCCGGGATCAGCTTCGTTTTACGCTGATGATCTTCACAGGGCAGGCTTCTTTCGCCTTATCAGCGTTGTCAAAGATGGACTCGTCCGGCGATTTTATGGTGTGAAAGCCCTTTTTCTCCTCGGAGTGAAGCAGGACCGATTTCCCGTCTTTCTTGGACATCTGGAACTGACTCGGGGCCAATTCGACGCAATAGTTGCACCCGATGCATTTCTTTCTCTGAAGTGTGATGATGACCATGAAAGGTTCTTCTGAGTTTCCGGCAAAAATAGCTATTTTCAAGTGTCTCAGCCATCTGGTTGCTCTTTTTTTGTTTTCTTTGCAAGCAAAGACAGCAGCATGCTTTTTTCGAGGATCATCGGACAGGAAAATATCAAAAGTCATCTGGTTCGCACCGTTGACAACGGTAGAATTCCTCATGCTCAGCTCTTCGTGGCACCTACCGGAAGCGGTGCGCTACCGATGGCCATTGCCTATGCCCAATACATTTTGTGCTCCAACACCGGTGGCGAGAACAATACCGGTGATCCGGCCTGCAACCTGAAGTTCGAAAAACTATCGCATCCGGACCTTCATTTTGCCTTTCCGGTGACAACCAATGAAAAGATTAAAAAGCACCCTACCAGCGATGCCTTCCTCGAGGAATGGAGGGAGTTTATCTCCGACCATCCCTACGGGAGCCTTTTCAATTGGTACCAGCGTCTGGGCATTGAGAACAAACAGGGGCAGATTGGTGTGGATGAGGCTGAGGAAATCGTCAAAAAACTGTCTCTGAAAGCCTACGAAGGAGGATACAAGGTGATGATCATTTGGATGGCTGAGAAAATGAATACTTCTGCTGCCAACAAATTGCTCAAGCTGATCGAGGAGCCTCCCTCAAAAACCGTTTTGCTCTTGCTGGCAGAAGATGAGGAACAGATCCTGAAGACCATCACCTCACGTTGTCAGATCCTGAACTTCCAGGGACTGACCGAATACGACATCAAGATCAGGCTCATGGAAGATCATCAGCTGGAGGAGAGCCAGGCCATTCGCATTGCTCACCAGTCACACGGTAGTTGGAACAAGGCTATTCACATGTTGAAACGTGACGACAATGAACTCGCTTTTGAAAAGTGGTTCATCACCTGGGTTCGCACGGCATTCAAGGCCAAGGGCGACGCCTCAGTCGTGCAGGACCTGATCACCTGGAGCGAAGAAATTGCCAAAACCGGGAGGGAGACCCAGAAACGCTTCCTCGACTACTGCTCCCAGTTTTTCAGGCAGGCCATGCTCGCCAACTATGGAGCGGGTTCTTTGGTCTATCTGGAGACCGGAATGCGAAATTTCGACCTGGAAAAGTTTGCGCCTTTTATACATGGAGCCAATATTGAAGACATTCACAAGGCCGTTGAGGATGCGTCCTACCATATAGAGAGAAATGGCAATGCCAAGATCATTCTGCTCGACCTCTCCATGCAACTCACCCGATTTCTGCACAGGAAAGAACTCTAGACCCAACCCCGGGACCCTGATTCAGCGGGCCGGCAGGACGTAGAAAAACACGGCCATGAAATGACAAAAGCTCCCGATCAGGACGAAAACATGAAAAAGCGCGTGGTTGAAACGCATCTTTCTTCGACTGTATAAAACGGCTCCAAGGGTATAAGCAAGTCCCCCGCCAAAGAGCCAGAGCAAACCCTTGGTCGGAAGCTCTTCCATTAGGGGCTTTATAGCGAAAATCACCACCCAGCCCATGAGCACATAGGCAATTGTTGAGATCCGGTCGAAACGACCAAAGTAAAATACCTTGAAAATGATGCCGATCAATGCCAGTCCCCAGGAGACGCCGAAAATGGTCCAGCCGATCCATCCTTTCAACACAACTAGTGTAAATGGAGTATACGTTCCGGCGATGAGAACATAGATGGCGGCGTGGTCCAGGATGTTCAATTTGATCCTTAAATCCGGGTTTTTAGCGTAATGATAGAAGGTCGAAGCCGCATAGAGCACAATCAGGCTCGCTCCGAAAATGGCGAAGCTCGTGATGTGCCAAACCGTTCCGTAGCGGGAGGCGTATACGATCAACAGGACGAGTGCCACAATGCTGAGCAACAAGCCAATACCATGGGTGATGATATTGAGTTTCTCCTCCTTGGAATCGTAGTAGGTCAGCTTGTCTTTCACTTTGTCCCTTTGTTTGTCGAGAGTTCAAAATTAGCGAAAAGCACTTGAAAATAATTTGGTAAATTTGAGAATCTCTAATCTTAAACCTTATAAAAATGGGATTTCTTTACTTCATTATCATCGGAGCCATTGCAGGATGGGGAGCCGGTAAAATCATGCAGGGAGGCGGATTTGGCCTTCTTATGAACATCGTTTTAGGCATCGTTGGCGGAGTTATCGGTGGCTGGGTATTCAGCTTGCTGGGCATCAGTGCGGACGGCGGACTCATCGGATCCCTGGTTACGGCCCTTGTGGGAGCTGTTCTTCTTCTTTACGTCGCCCGGCTCATCAAAAAGTAAGTTTCGCGGGGGAGGCTTCAGGCGAGTTGCACATCAGGTCGAAATGCGTATTTTTGCCCTTTAATTTTGAAAGGTATGTCGAGAATTCTAACGGGAGTGCAAAGTACGGGAACCCCGCACCTGGGTAATTTACTGGGTGCGATCATCCCGGCCATCCGCATGGCCAAAGAATCGAAAGAAGAATCGTTTTTGTTCATCGCTGACATGCATTCTCTGACACAGATCAAGGATGCGGCAGAGCTCAAAGGAAATACGTACAGCACGGCTGCGACCTGGCTGGCTTTTGGTGTCGACACCGAGAAAACGGTCTTTTACCGTCAGAGCGATGTGCCACAGGTCACGGAGTTGTCGTGGTACCTGAGCTGCTTCTTCCCGTATCAACGACTTACCCTGGCTCATAGCTTCAAAGACAAGGCGGATCGCCTGGAAGACGTAAACTCTGGTCTTTTCATCTACCCGATGCTGATGGCAGCGGATATACTATTGTATGATGCTGACACGGTTCCGGTTGGAAAGGATCAGCTTCAGCACCTCGAAATGGCGCGAGACGTGGCCAACCGATTCAATCACCAGATGGGCGAAACGCTCGTTCCTCCAAAAGCAAAGCTCCAGGAAAACACCATGTACGTTCCAGGTACCGATGGGCAGAAGATGAGCAAGTCAAAGGGCAATATCATCGATATATTCCTGCCGGATAAACAACTGCGCAAGCAGATCATGAAAATCAAGACCGATTCGACGCCTATCGAAGAGCCCAAGAATCCGGATACCTGCAATCTTTTTGCCCTTTATAAGTTGCTGGCCAATGAAGAGCAGTTAGAAGAGATGCGAGCCAATTACCTGGGAAGAAACTATGGTTACGGTCATGCCAAGCAGGCTTTTTATGAGCTGATTTTGGACAGGTTTGGGGAAGAGCGTGAGAAATATCACCACTTCATGAGTCATCCGAAAGAGATTGACGCGGTACTTATGGAGGGGGCAAATAAAGCAAGCGTGGTAGCAGATCGGGTTCTGGACCGAGTCCGGGAAAAACTAGGCTATTGAAAAAATTAAAACCATGAGACGCAAACGCATCAGTTCGGGTTCCCGATTTGAGAAGGAAGTAGGCTATTCCAGGGCGATAGCCGTTGGAAACATGGTTTTTGTTTCAGGCACGACCGGATACGACTATGCGACCATGACCATTTCTGAGGATGTCGCCGAACAGGCAGAAATGTGCATCAAGAATATCGAGAAAGCGCTGCTTGAGGCGGACTCATCGCTTAAAGACATCGTTCGGGTTACTTATATTCTGCCGGATTCCCGTGATTTTGAAGCTTGCTGGCCCGTTCTTCGCAAGTATTTTGGCAGCGTGCTTCCAGCCGCCACTATGATTTCTGCCGGACTGGCTGATGACAACATGAAGATTGAAATCGAGGTTACTGCCGTACGCGCATCGTGACGATCGTATCTATGGAGTCACGTTCCTGATCGGGAACGCTGAACACCAACCCAAACTCATTGACTTTGTAGTTCACTTTTTGACCTGAAGCGAAGGTCATCTTATCGATCTTACCCGAGAATCCTGGAATGAGGTAGCTTCGTTTCTTTTCATCCAAAATGTGAAGGTAGATCTCATCTCCTTTTTGGGTCGAAACCATTTCCTCACTCGGCGGAACAGGCCCCTGACGCGTGCCGTATATCGTCTGGCCGTTCTTTTCTAGCCATTTTCCGATGTTGACCAGGGAGCTTGCGTGTTTTTCCTGGATCTTCCCGTTGGGCATTGGACCTACATTCAGGAGCAGATTACTACCGTAACCAGCAGCACTTACCAGGTAACGGATCAGTTCCTTGTCACTTTTGTGTTTCTGATCCTGCAGGTTGAAACCCCAGGAGCCATTGATGGTTTCGCATACTTCTTTCGGAAGCTGCCCGATGTTTTCAGAGCGGGTTCCCCATCCTGTCGTGTTCTTTCCGGGCAGGTCCTTTTCAAACATCTGGAAGTCTTCCCCGGGAATCGGAGCCACGTGGTGGTTATTACCGATCAGGCACTTCGGTTGCAATTCATGAATCAAGGTATAGAGCTCGTCATAATGCCAGTCCACTTTCAGGTCGCCGTAATCTTTCCCGTTCCATTCGACCTGGTCCCAGTGCCCGTCAAACCAAATTCCACCGATTTCTCCGTACTGGGTCAGCAATTCGGTCAGCTGGGCCTTCATAAACGCGATGTATTCTTCCCAATCACCCGAATCCGAGCGACCTGGGATCCCTCTGCCCGTTCTTCCACGGGGATAGTAGTCGTCCCGGTTCCAATCCAGCAACGAATAGTAGAAGAAGAGTTTGATGCCTTCTTTCCTGCAGGCTTCGGCCAAAGGCTTGAGAACATCCTTTCCGTAGGGAGTTTGTTTGACGATGTTGTAGTCGCTTGCCTCCGTGTCGAACATGGAAAACCCGTCGTGATGCCTGCTGGTAATGGTGATGTATTTCATCCCTGCCGCTTTGGCGAGCTTTACCCACTCCTCCGGATTGTATTCTACAGGATTGAAAAAACGGGGAAGCTTCTCATAGGCTTCGATGGGAATGTTCTGATTGTTCATCACCCATTCACCATCTCCAAGCACACTGTATACGCCCCAGTGAATGAACATGCCGAATTTGGCGTCCTGAAACCATTGCCGCGCTTCGAGATTCTCAGGTGCGGGCTCATAAGACTCCTGGCCCCGGACTTGCAGGGAACTGCCAAGAATCAAAATAAGCAAGAAGAACTTTTTCACACTGTGGCAAAGGATTTTAAGTTTACGGCGCCGGATTCGGCTGCAGGTTCTGAATTTCATCTATTTCGCCCAGCATCTCCTCGCTCAGCTCTACATCGATGCTGGAAATATTCTCTCTCAGCTGTTCCATGGTGGTGGCCCCGATGATATTGCTCGTAACGAAAGGACGCTGATTCACAAAGGCCAGGCTAAGACGCGTCAGGCTCAAGCCATGGCGATCGGCCATTTCCTTGTATTTCTCTGTAAGGTGCAAGGCTTGTGGGTTGCTGTAGCGCGAATAGTTTGGGAAGAGCTTGATTCGGCTTTTCTCCGGCATCCTACCCCCCAGGTATTTTCCTGAAAGCACGCCAAAAGCCAGGGGTGAATAGGCCAGCAGGCCTACTTTTTCACGCAACGACACCTCCGCCAGGTTGATTTCAAACGTCCTGTTTAGCAGGGAATAGGGGTTTTGAATGGTCTTGCATCGTGTAAGACCGTGTTTGTCACTTTCCTGCAACTGTCTCATCACGCCCCATGAGGTTTCATTGGACACCCCGTAGTGTCTTATTCTTCCCTCTTTCACCAGACCGTCAAGGGTTTCGATGACCTCGTGAAAATTATCGTTCCAGGCTTCATTTTCCTTGTGCGCGTAATTGCGCTGGCCAAAGAAATTCACATTGCGCTCGGGCCAATGCAATTGATAGACATCGACGTAATCGGTCTGAAGGCGCTTCAAACTCTGATCCAGGGCCGAGTGGATCACTTCCCTTGAAAAGCCGAGGTTGTCCCTCAGGTAATTGAAATAGGGCATGGGCCCCGTTATCTTGGTGGCAACAACCAGGTCCTCCCGCTTTTGATCCTTCAGCCAGCTTCCGATATAGCGCTCCGTACTGCCCTGGGTTTCCTTTCTCCCGGGGATGGAGTACATCTCGGCCGTGTCGATGAAATTGACTCCCTGTCCCTGGGCGTAACTCAATTGCTCGTGCGCTTCTGCCTCGGTATTTTGTTGCCCGTAGGTCATGGTGCCCAGGCAGATCTTGCTAACCCTGATGTCTGTTTGGGGGATGGTCGTGTACTTCATTTCTTAACTCATTATGGCTGCGATCCCTGGAAGGGTCTTTCCTTCGAGCATTTCCAGCATGGCGCCTCCACCTGTGGAGACATAACTCACTTTGTCCGCAAAGCCAAACTGCTTCACGGCAGCAACCGAGTCGCCACCTCCTACGAGTGAAAAAGCACCTTCCGCCGTAGCATCCGCGACAGCGTTGCCAATTTCAATGGTCCCTTTGGCGAACTTTGGCATTTCAAAGACACCAACCGGGCCGTTCCACAAGATGGTTTTGGATTGAGCGATCACAAACGAGAACCCGACATTGGTTTTTGGTCCTGCGTCGAGTCCTTCCCAGCCATCGGGAATCGCCTTGATGTCTACGACTTGTGTATTGGCATCATTACTGAAGGAATCCGCGCAGACCACGTCTACCGGCAAATGCACTTTCACTCCTTTTTCCTCAGCTTGTTTCAAAATTTCAAGAGCGAGGTCCTGCTTGTCGTCTTCACAGATCGAATTGCCGATCTGTCCTCCCATGGCTTTGACGAAAGTAAAACTCATGCCACCTCCGATGATAAGGTGGTCTATTTTGTCGAGGATATTTTCAATAACCGTGATTTTCGATGACACCTTGGAGCCTCCCAAAATAGCGGTAACAGGCTTTTCGCTGCTGCCCAGGACTTTCTGCAGACTTTCAATTTCCTTGGAGAGCAGGTAACCGAAACACTTCTTGTCCGGGAAGAAATCCGCAATTATCGCAGTTGAGGCATGTGCCCTGTGCGCACTACCGAAGGCATCGTTGACATAGATGTCGCCGTTTTTTGCCAGTTCTGTGGCAAAATCCTTGTCGCCGGCTTTTTCTTCCTTGTGGAAACGAAGATTCTCCAAAAGCAAGACTTCTCCATTCTGAAGATCGGCAACGGCCTGTTGAACTTCCTCACCCACGCAGTCTCCTACAAACTTCACCTGCACGCCGATCACATCACTTGCGGCATCAACTATGTTCTTCAACGAGAACTTTTCTTCGGGTCCTGAAGGACGTCCGAGGTGTGACATGAGAACGGCACTTCCCCCGTCCTCGAGGATTTTGACTATCGTCGGTTTGGCGGCTTCTATTCGTGTCAGGTCAGTGACTTCCAAATTTTCGTTGAGGGGCACGTTGAAGTCGACTCGTATCAGAGCCTTTTTGTCTTCAAAATTAAAATCGTCTATAGTTTTCATTGGTAGTTTTTATTGGACCACAAATATACTAAAAAAGACAGGCTATTTTGTCCTAAAAAACGGATTAATTGAGCCCTTTGCCGGGAGATCAGAATTTGATTTCCCTCAGGTTCAGAACGGCATCCGAAACAAAAAATGTGTTGGGCATGAGGTGGCTTGGGCGAGGTTGGATCTCGGGTTTTATCTTCTTGATTTCTGGCAGGTTCTGAAAGTCATAGGTCAGTTCGAAAAGAAACAGTGAAGGGTCATCTTCCGCAGGGATGACATAGCTGAATTCGAGAGGTTCTCCGGTATCTGAAAAATAATACCGGAAAAGACTGCGACCGCCCTTGTCAGACACCAGAAAGGGCGTATTTTCTTTTTTGACCGCCTTCTCCTGCTGCACTTCCAGGGATAGGACACGGGTACCCTGCTTCAACCTGATATCCATACGGTTGATGGCCCGATTGGGTCGGATGCTGACGCGAAGGTGCCTCTGATCGGACATTACAGTGTCAGAGAGAATTTTAACGAGAGAGGGTTCGAGCTGAATCGGTGATGCTGAGTTGTGAAAATTGAAATTGCTGATTCCCGCATCCTGGAAAACCTTGTCAGGGATGTCGCCCTGCTCCGGATTTTCCCCTAGAAACTGTCTTGTGAACTCATCCGTTTCCAGATCTCTGCTACCCCAATAGCCGTTTGAAGTCGATTCGTCTCTTAGATAAAGCACACTGTCGGGCCGTTTGGAATCCTCGTTGAAACCTGCAGTGTACGAGGCGGAGGCAAACACAAGAATTGCGGTTATCAGAAACAGCTTGTTGAGGTTCTTCAGGCCGGCAAAGGACGACCAAATGGGCATCAAGAGAAGCAGCAAAAGAGAGGCGATCAGGGTGGCGATCAGGGTCATTTGAAGACCCAGGGCAATCGGAAACAACTCGATGAGGGGAACCACGATCAGCAGCGCAGGTAAAGTTATTACGGTTGAGACAATGACTTTTTTCGTTGAGTCTTTCGGCTTTAAAATAAAGAGGCAAAAGACGACGACTCCAGTCAAGAAGGGGATGATGAAAAAGCCAGCGCCGGGAAGATATGCTGCTATGGCGAAATTGATCATAATCCAGGCTGATAGAGGCGCGAAGAACAGATTGACGGCACTTCTTTTTTTCAAATATCTTTGATAGAGCCAAACGGTAAACCAGAGCGACAAGGACACAAACCCGATGATATAAAGGTGTCCGTTGTATGTGAATCCGTGGAAAATCTCCCGATAGCCCGGATGAATGTTCAGCAGGAGCTTCCATCCGTAAAAGGACCCCAGTCCAATGACGCTGAGCGCGATCAGCAGGGGCACGAACCCAATTGCCATATCCTTCAGCGAAAGGACCTGTTTCTTCAGTCCCCAAACAACCGCCAGGAGAAGGGCCAATAGTCCGATGATACACATGGGGAGCACCCAGGAAAACGGATAGCTGATCAATCCGGCACCCGGAAAATTAAAGAAAACCAGGTCGGAATCTGCAGACAGGTCATTGAGGTCTGTCATTGAAAAGTGGGCCAGGGCAGGTACCAGATAGGAAGCCAGATGTTGCACCGTGTTTCGATCGAGACGCTCATAGTTGTCCTGTGGGGTATGATAGTCAAAATGATCATCGATGAATGCAAAATTATAACCCTGCACATTGGCGTTTTTGCGAAAGACGGTCAGATCCGTGTCGTTGGGAAGCAATTTGTAGATACTGTAGAACAGAGAATTGGAAAAAGGCCGGGAGGTATTGACCTCGTTAAAAGCCTGAATCAGCTTTTCGTTTCCCTCGTTGGTCTCCACGAACATCAGACATGGACCACCGCTTCCGCGTGCCTCAAAATTCAAAACCAGCCCGACGTCTTTTGACCAGGGGTGCTTGTCTACAAAGGCCTGGGCCCCGAGAAGGCCCAACTCTTCGGCATCAGAGATAAGAATAATAATGTCGTTTTTTTGGGGGGTCCCCTGTTCTAGAAAGGCCCTGAGGCTTTCGAGAATGACGACGACCCCGCTTCCGGCATCGCTGGCTCCAAAAGACGTCGACACCTCAGAGTCGTAATGGGACAAGAGCATGAGCGCTTTACCGGGCTCGCTGCCTTCAATGCGCGCCAGAATGTTCCGAACCTTTGTGCCGGCTCGATTCTTCTGACCCAATACCTCAGCTTCCTGGATCTCTACATCCAGACCCAGCTTTTCCAACTCGGCCACCAGGTACTCCCTGACCTCTTCGTGAGCCGAAGAACTGACGAAATGCGGTTTTTCAGATATGATTTTCAAATGATCCAGGGCCCGGGCCAAAGAGAACTCCTGCGGAGGAACCGAGTCATTTACGATCGCCCGCGGCATGATGCGCTTGAGAGCAAAGAGGCAGGTCAAAAAGATCAGAAGTATGGAAACCGTGGTTTTGAGGCTGTGGGTCGTCTTCATGGAATTCGAAATTAGACAATTCCCATGAATTCAGGGCACTGATCTCAGTCCTTGATGATATTCAGGCCGTTCCATTCCAGGTTGAGATCATTGAACACCTGATTTTCCATATCCTCACTGGAGTCAAAAACCTTTTCTTCCGGGACCGGGAGAGCTTCCCCATTGAGTTCGTTGATGAAAAATACCTGGCCGATATTGATATCCGAGTTTTCATTCGGATCAAAGGTGTGTTTTTTGGTGAGCATGATATTCGCATCCCAACGGAAGAGCTCGGGGTACCATTTACCGTCAAATTTCTGATAGTTGATCACGGTGCTGAACGTGGGGTTACCAATTTTGAGCCCGACCACGAAGAGGATCGGTTTGACGATAAACGGGATGCTGAATTTGCCTTTTTGCTCTATGGACACGATGGCGTAATCCTCTGTATTGATCAGGATCTTGCCCTCGTCCTTTTTGTGATCGATCTTTCTTTTCGCTTTGAACAGGATGGTCACCAGTCGTTCTCCGTTCAACCAGGTCTCATCCCCAAAACTGTACTCGTATTTGCTGAAGTATTTCGGATCGAGATAGCTGTCTCTTTCGTTGTTGATGTCCAGGTCAATGACAGACTCAGGGCCTCCCAAATCCATGTCGATATCACTATCGTATTCATCTTCATCAAATTCTTCTCCGTTTTTGATGGCTTTCTTCTTTCGCTTCTCCTGCTTTTTCTCAAACCATTCCCTCATGAACTGAAATTGCTGAGGATCCGGTTCGGGTCGATATAACAGGAGCTGATGCTTGTTTTTGCTCGAGTCGGCCACTTCTGGATAGTAAGTTTTAAAAACGCCTTCTTCTTTGTTAATCACTGCCCCATTTTCAATAAACTTCTCGCGATAATAGGCCAAACTTTGATAGGGTTCTTGGGGATAGTTCTCGGGCATGCGCTCGAGGGCCTTTTTGATGTAGTCCAGCGGGCTCTTCTCTGTGAGCAGAACCTCATCGAGCACATTGACACTGGGTGATAGCCCGATCTTCAGAAATTCGCCAACAGCCGAAAGAGGAACTTCGTAGGAATTGAAACCGATAAAGCTGATGCTTAGGGTGTCGTTTCGCTTCGATTTGGGGACATAAAAATCAAAGGCTCCATCATCATTGCTCACGGTACCGATAGGATGGTTCTTCAGGCGCACAGAGGCGTAGGGAAGGGGCTCGCCGTTTTCCTTGTTTACAATGGTTCCCGAAATCGCGTAAGGCACCTGCGCGCGCAGACCTGCGGACATGACAAACAACCCAATAAAAAGAAAGAAGCACTTCTTGAGCATAAAAGAATTTTAGTGTTCGACGAGTCAGTTGGGGTTTTGTTACAAGATGCTTGTCAATTCAATCTCTTTTGATCAGCAGGACATAATCATTCTCAAGCTCGAGGTAGCCCTGATCATAGACGTAAAAGTACTGACTGCCGGTTCGAGTCACGTAGATGGAAGTGAAGAGCTCAAAGTCAAAGTTCTTTTGAAGAAGGGCCCTCCTCTTCACCTTGGTCTTACCCCCGGGATTCAGCTCTGACAGGATCCTGTAATTCTTTCTCAGGTGGTTGTTCACGTTCCTGATGAGGTTCTTGCTGTCGCGATTCACCTTATTGTTATAAGTATTTCTGCAATAATCACTGCAGAATTTTTTGTCGCTTCTCCCCTTGAGGGCTTCTCCGCACTCCAGGCAACTTCTGTTTTCCATACTTATTTTCAGTTCAAATTCTTAGATTCAGGATCCATGTTTTCCAGTTCGTATTCTTGTGTCAGCAATTCTATGAGATTTTCTGCGTCTGATTTTAGTTTCTTCATCTCAAGATTGGCTCTTATTTCATACTGAAACTGAAGGCTGATGAGATTGTTTATCAGGAGATCAAGATCCACTTGATTCGATGTGAGCAAAGGGATTCCTTGATTCTGAGCCTCACGAAACTCCGGGTGATCGAAAAAACCGAAATCATCTTTTGATTCGTCGCTGATGGTTCGAAGAAGGCCTACCCTCATATCTGTAATATTTGAATAGTTCATGTTAACAACTCCAAGGATCAAGGGCTCAATTCTTTCGACCCTGGCGAGATCACCCTCAAAATCTTCATCCAGGTGCTGTGTAAAGGAATCATACTCCCCTATCAATTCCAGCAGAGTATTGTTTCGAATAAACCTCAAACTGGCGGAGCTTTTCAATTGTTCCATGGTTTTGCGTTTCCATTGGAATGGCCTGTAGTAAAGGTTCCAGGTAAGACAAAGCAAATCGATGTTCTGGAGATCCGACATATTCGATTGATTTATAAGGGTCCGGGCACTGTCCATCCTCATAATGATCTTCTCCATTTGCCTTTGACGAAGTTCTGTTTCATAAATGTCAGCTCGAAGATCCTGGATCATGGCGGTGGCAAATTCCTGCATCTGATCCTGTTCCACTCTTTCTGTATTCCAATTGTTGATTTGCAAGGCGAGCAAAATTCCAATAACTACAAGAATGATTTCACCTACGGCATAGAGCAAATAGTTCTTGAGCCTCCCTTGATGAATTTGTCGTTTTCGAATTCTTTTAAAGAATTTTAGCATGTTTTGAGTTTTGATGCCTGGAAAAGGGACGAATACAGAATAAAGATAGGTATAATTATCCGATTACAATCGACTACATTCATTTACATACGTAAGTAAATAGTTATCATGTAAATACTTGATTGCCAGGGTCACAAATTTGCAGAAGCGGATGAAGAAACTCCGCGATCAAGTTCAACGATCCCTTGCGGGTCACAAAACATCAAGCACATGAACAGTTTAAGAAACAGAGTACAGTTAATCGGTAATTTGGGAATGAACCCACAGGTGAAAATTATGGAATCCGGTAGCAAGCTGGTCAAGTTCACACTTGCAACAAACGAGACGTACACGAATTCGTCGGGAGAGAAGGTGACGGAAACAGAATGGCACCAGGTTGTTGCCTGGAACAAGACCGCTGACCTGATTGAGACCTATCTCCAAAAAGGGAAAGAAGTCGCCCTTGAAGGAAAATTGGTCACTCGATCCTGGGAAGATGAAAAGGGAACAAAAAAGTATTCGACCGAAGTTGTATGCAGTGAAATTGTCTTTCTCGGCAGCCGTGATTGAAACGGGTATTTCGGGGAGGCTGCAGATCGCTTCCCCGGATCCGTTTCCCGTTGATGGAAAATGGGTATTTTTACATTTTAAGCTTGGCCCTCGGTCATAGATCACTGCGTATGAAATTCTTTCAAAAAAACATTCGGCTCGGTTCCAGATCAAGAGGTTTTCATCTCGTCACAGATGAAATCACATCTTCTTTCGGGGAGATTCGCGAACTGAAGATCGGAATGTTTCAAGCTTTCATTTTGCATACCTCTGCCAGCCTCACCCTGAATGAGAATGCCGACCCATCGGTTCGCACAGATATGGAGTCCCATTTCAATACCCTCGTGCCTGAAAGACAACCCTATTATACCCATATCTACGAAGGTGACGATGACATGCCAGCTCATATCAAGGCCTCCCTTTTGGGATCCTCTTTAATGATACCCATAACAAACGGGCGCCTGAATTTAGGTGCGTGGCAGGGCATCTATCTGTGTGAACACAGGAATCACGGGGGTGGCAGGAAATTGGTACTGACAGCCTGGGGGATTTAATGGAGGAGGTTTAAGAGGTCTTCTTCAAGCGGGCATCGACCCGGGCACTTCCATTTTCAATGGAAAGACCCTGACGCTCGAGCTGCTCATTGAAGCTTGTCAATATCCGGTCATGAGCTCCTTTGTCGCGAAGTTCTTTCTTGAACCTGCTCAAGGTACTGTGCCCCGGAACGCTGTCCTCAATGGTCAGGTCACAAAACTTCATAGCCGAGAGACTGTCATTCACCATGGATTCGGTTTGTGTGTCCGAAAGTTCATACCACTCCGATATGAGGAGCATTTTGAAGAGAAGCAGAGGTGCGTAGGCTTTGGCGCCACGGTCGGTCAGACCTTTCGTGTATACCGATCGAAGTTCTTTGTCGATCGATACCCAGTCAATCACTTTTTTCACTTTTCTGAAAAATTGATTCTTTTCCACGTGCTTTTCAACATAGGCACTGACAAAGCTTCTTTGGGGATCATTGATGTTCTTGTAACTCTTCACTCTTCTAAGATACGAAACTATAAGTTGATTTTCAAGGGGTCAAAACTACCGTTTGGAACCTCAATTGAGTGGTTGCCGGGTTTTTAATGTGTCAATTTGATAAAAAGTGCAGATATTCCTTATTTTAGCTACCTTCAAATTCAAATTATGAGATATAATACGACCCTGATTCGAACTGGCTTTTTTGTTTTTATGTTGATGGTTTTCAGCCACGTCGCTGAAGCGCAAAAAAAGAAAAAGTCAAAACAACCGGAACCCGAGGCAACCTATTCACAAGACCTTTATTCTTCCCTGGAATATCGATTGGTCGGGCCCTTCAGGGGAGGCAGGTCTGCAGCTGTAACCGGAGTACCAGGAGAACCCAATCTCTTTTATTTTGGAGCCGCAGGCGGCGGAATCTGGAAGACCGAAGACGGAGGTCGTACTTGGGCAAACATCTCAGACGGGTTTTTCGGAGGAAGCATTGGCTCCATTGCTGTTGCCCCATCTGACAGGAATGTCATCTATGCAGGAGGAGGTGAAAAAACAGTGAGAGGCAATGTCTCATCAGGCTACGGGATTTGGAAAAGTGAGGACGCAGGAAAGACCTGGAAAGCCTCTGGGTTGGAAAAATCGAGGCATATTTCACGGTTGGCCATCCACCCCGATGATTCGGATGTCATCTACGCTGCCGTAATGGGTAATATTTACAAGCCCACCCCCGACAGAGGTGTTTTCAAAAGTACAGATGGGGGAAAATCCTGGAAAAAGGTTCTGTTTGCCAACGACATGGCTGGTGCAGTTGATTTGAAGATGGATCCCACCAACCCGAGAATTTTGTATGCTTCAACCTGGCGCGTCCAAAGAACGCCATACAGTCTCAGCAGTGGGGGTGAAGGATCGGCCCTTTGGAAAAGTACGGATAGCGGAGAAACCTGGAAGGAGATTTCGAAGAAGGAAGGATTTCCTGAGGATACACTGGGTATTATAGGGGTGACGGTATCTCCGGTCAACCCAAATCGGGTATGGGCCATGGTAGAGAATAAAGACAAGGGCGGCTTATATCGAAGTGAAGATGGGGGAGAGAAATGGACGCGTGTCAATCAAGAGCGAAAATTGCGGCAGAGAGCCTGGTACTACACCCGGGTCTATGCCGATACTAAGGATGAAAATGTGGTTTATGTGCTCAACGTGAGTTACCACAAATCAACAGACGGAGGGAAGTCATTTACGACACACAATGCGCCACATGGTGACCATCATGATCTTTGGATCGACCCGAATGACTCCGAACGCATGATTATTGGAGACGATGGTGGGGCCCAGGTCACCTATGACGGAGGTGATACCTGGACGACATATCACAATCAACCCACCGCCCAGTTTTACAGGGTAACGACCGACAATAGTTTCCCCTTCAGGATCTATGTGGCACAGCAGGACAATTCAACGATTCGCATCAAGCACAGAAGTGAAGGTTCTCATATCACTGAAAGAGACTGGGAGCCAACGGCAGGAGGAGAATCCGCGCATATTGCTGTTGATCCTCTGAACGATGACATCGTATATGGAGGAAGTTATGGCGGATATCTCACACGTGTGAATCACAAGAACAAAACGGAAAGAGCCATAAACGTATGGCCGGACAATCCGATGGGATATGGAGCTGAAGGAATGAAATACCGTTTTCAATGGAACTTTCCGATCATTTTCAGCCGGCACAACCCCAAGCGATTGTACACCTTTTCCAATCATGTCCATGTCTCCGAAAACGAAGGCCAGAGCTGGAAGCTGATCAGTGAGGATTTGACGCGGAACGACTCAGCACGCCTGGTGTCCAGCGGAGGACCTATAACCCAGGACAACACCGGAGTTGAGTACTACTGTACGATTTTTGCGGCCAATGAGAGTCCTTTGAAAGAAGGTCTTTTGTGGGTCGGGTCCGATGATGGTCTGATTCACGTAACCCGGGATGGGGGAGAAACCTGGGAGAATGTGACGCCATCAGGAATGCCAGAGTGGATGATGATCAACAGCGTCGAGCCTTCCTATTTTGATGAGGGAACCTGTTATGTGGCAGGAACGCGATACAAGCTGGGAGATTTCACGCCTTATCTTTACAAGACGACTGACTACGGGAAATCCTGGAGTAAAATCACAGCTGGGATTGACAAGGAGCATTTTACCAGGGTCGTCCGTCAGGATCCATCTCAAAAGGGTATCCTCTATGCAGGCACAGAAACAGGGATTTACATATCCTTCAATGATGGACGGAGCTGGGAGCCCTTTCAATTGAACCTGCCCGTTGTGCCTATCACGGACCTGGCCATCAAGGACAATAACCTGATTGTTGCGACTCAGGGGCGATCCCTTTGGATGATTGACGACCTGACGGTTTTGCACCAATTGGAGGATGCTTCGAAAGCCAAAAACAACTTTCTCTTCAAACCCAGGGATTCCTACAGGACCAAAGGTAGCAAAGGCAAAGAGTCCAAACTCAACGGCGCAAACCGGGACAATGGGGTCATGACCTATTTTAATTTACCGGACTACGACAAGGAGAAAGACTCAGTTTACTTGAGCTATTTTACACCGGGGGGAGATACCCTGGCATCCTTCTTCAACAAGGCTAAAAAAAAGGAAGAGAAACTGAAACTTGAGAAAGGCCCAAACACATTTACCTGGAACATGCGGACCCAAGGAGCAGAAAAATTGCAAGGAATGATTCTCTGGGGGGCGAACCTAAATGGGGCTAAGGTGGTTCCGGGAAGCTACAAGGTTGTGCTGCATGTAAATGGAGAAGACATGGAGCAAACATTCAACGTCCTGGCCGATCCAAGAAGCGAAGCAAGCCCGGAGGAGATGCAGAGGCAATATGCCTTTGTTTCAGAAGTGAATCAAACTGTTGACCGGGCCCATCAATCCATTAAGAAGATCCGAAAAATAAATGATCAGCTGGATGCATTCATAAAGCAATACAAGGATAACGAAGAGGTGGCTGACCTGGTTCAAAAAGCACGTGATCTGAAGAAATCATTTTCGGACATCGAGAAAGCCCTCTATCAGACGCAAAACAGAAGCAATCAGGATCCGCTTAACTTTCCTATTCGACTGACCAATAAGCTGGGGCATCTGAACAGGCTGGTAACCATTGATGACTTTGCCCCCACGGATCAAGATGTTCAGCTCAAAGAGGAGTTGACAGCAGAGATCAACAAGGAGCTGGAGGCTTTTGACAAGCTTGTAACAGAAGAGGTGGAGAAGTTCAACAATTCTTTCAATGAATCGCGTTTGAATTACCTGCTTGTTCAATAGATCGATCCTGCGCAATGAAGATTTTATTCCAATGAAAAGAGTGAAATATTTTTCGGTTTATTTGCTTCCTCTGACGGCATATGTGTCGTTTCACGGGGAGGGGCTAACTTCCTTTTTTCCGGTTTTTGTGTTTTTCGTTCTTGTCCCGCTTTTGGAATTGTTTTTGAAGCCGGATCACAGCAATTTTGATCAGGAAACGGCTCTGTTGGAGAAGAACAGTCAAGTCTACGATTGGATTCTTTATCTGGCTGTACCTGTTCAGATTGGGATGCTGATCTATTTTTTTAATGTAATAGGTTCTACACCATACGATTCCCTGGAGTTCTATGGGAGAATTTTCGCCATGGGACTCATGTGTGGCGTCATGGGGATCAATATCGGTCATGAGTTGGGGCACAGACCCGAACGAATCAATCAGCTCCTCGGCGAGATATTGCTATTGACGTCGTTGAACACACATTTTTTACCGTATCACAATGAAGGGCACCACAGAGAAGTTGCTACCCCGCAGGACCCTGCAACGGCAAAACGAGGGCAGTGGCTCTTTCATTTCTGGATTACGTCCCATTTTGGAAGTTATTTCAAGGCATGGAAGATTGAGGCCTCCAGGATGAGAAAAAGAAAGAAGCCTGTTCTTTCCATTCAAAACAGAATGGTGATCTATTCGATTGCAAACGTGCTTCTCCTGGGAAGCATCTATTATTTTTTCGGCTTTCAGGTCCTTATTGCATTTGTCCTCGCAGCTGTTGTCGGAATCCTTCTATTGGAGACCGTGAATTATATCGAACACTACGCCCTGTTGCGCAAAATCAACGACAAAGGAAGGTACGAGCGCGTGAGGCACAGCCATTCCTGGAACTCGGATCACCAGATAGGAAGACTCATGCTCTTCAACCTTTCCAGGCATTCGGATCATCATTACAAAGCCAGCAAGAAATACCAGGTTCTCAAATCCCTGGAGGACAGCCCCCAGATGCCTACGGGCTATCCGGGCATGATGGTTCTGGCTCTTGTGCCACCCATCTGGTTCGGGCTAATGAACCCGCATCTTGACCGTATGACCCAAGAAACTTAACAATCCATATTCAACCCATGAAAAAAATACTAGTGCTAATGCTGCTGACTTTGGTTTTCAGCTCAACGGAATCCATTGCCCAGAAGAGAAAAAAGAAAAGCAAGGCAACAGAATATGAAATAATCCCCGATTCGATCTTTCACGGTTTTCAATGGAGAAACATCGGACCTTTCCGTGGAGGAAGAAGTGTGGCTTCAAGCGGAGTTGTCAAGGAGCCGATGACCTACTATTTTGGGTCCACAGGGGGTGGAATCTGGAAAACTGTCGATGATGGCATCACCTGGAAAAATGTCTCTGACGGCTTCTTGAAAACAGGAACAGTAGGAGCGATTTCCGTTTCGGAAAGTGACCCCAATGTGATTTATGCCGGAATGGGGGAGCATGCGGCACGCGGGGTCATGACCTCCATGGGAGACGGGATCTATAAATCGGAAGATGCCGGCAAAACCTGGAAGCACATGGGTCTGGATCACTCGAGGCATATTTCTGATGTGGTGATCCATCCTGAGAATCCTGATGTTGTCTTTGTCTCCGTACAGGGAGCCCAGTATGGTCCGACGGAGGAAAGAGGCGTTTACAGAAGCCTCGACGGGGGCAAGAACTGGGAACAGGTGCTGTTTGTGGACAGTCGAACCGGCGCTTCATCCGTAGTCATGGATATGACGAATCCAAGAATCCTGTATGCAGCCATGTGGGAGCACAGCAGATACCCCTGGACCATGGAATCGGGAGGTCCGGGTTCGGGACTGTACAAGTCGATCGATGGAGGAAACACCTGGCAAAAAATGAGTGAAGGATTGCCAGAGTTGATGGGAAAAGCAGGAATATCCGTATCGAGGGCAAATCCTGAGCGGGTTTTTGCCGTCATTGAGGCCGAAGGGGATAAGTCCGGAGTTTACCGTTCTGACGATGGAGGAAAAAAATGGAAGCAAATCAACAAGGACCGCATCAACGTCACGCGATCCTGGTACTATATGGAGATCTTTGCGGATCCCATGGACGAGAACGTGGTGTGGGTGATGAATGCCCCTGCTATGAAATCCATCGATGGAGGCAGGACCTTTCAACGGGTTCCGACGCCACACGGTGACAACCACCATTTGTGGATACACCCTTACGACAATCAGAAAATGATCAACTCCAATGACGGAGGGGCCAACATCTCAAATAATGGAGGCAAAAGTTGGAGCACCCAGAGAAACCAACCGACCTCTCAGTTCTACCGGGTGATTACAGACAATCAGGTGCCCTATCACGTCTATGGGGGTCAGCAGGACAATTCTGCTATCGGCATCGCCAGTCGAACCTATGACCAGGGGATTGACTGGAAGGACTGGTATTCGGTGGCGGGCTGCGAAAGTGCTTTCCTGGCTTTTGACCCGGACAATCCAAAAGTAATTTTCGGAGGGTGTTACCAGGGAATCATAGATCGTTGGTACAGAGCGACCCAGCTAAGCAAAGAGATCAAGGAATACCCGGAGTTGTCCCTGGGCAATGCTCCTGAGGATTTCAAATACCGGTACAACTGGAACGCACCAATCATCAGCTCCCCTCATGACCGTTCAACGATTTATCACGCGGGCAATGTGGTTTTTAAAACTACCGACATGGGAACCACATGGGAAGTCATAAGTCCTGACCTGACCCGAAATGACAAGAGCAAGCAGGGGCCCGGAGGCAAGCCATTCACCAACGAGGCTGCAGGAGGAGAAAACTACAACACACTCATGGCCCTGGTTGAATCTCCGCACGAAAAAGGAGTGCTTTGGGCAGGAAGCGATGACGGCCTGTTGCACCTCACCAGAGACGGCGGAAGCAATTGGGAGAATGTGACCCCATCGAATCTTCCTGAGGGAATCATCAATTCCATTGAAGTCTCTCCACATGATCCGGCCACAGCGTATATCACAGTGATGCGATACAAGGTCATGGATTTAAAACCCTATGTTTTCAAAACGGCGGATTACGGCAAGAGCTGGAGCAAAATTGTCAATGGTTTCGACGATGAGCACACATTTGTGAGAACTGTGCGCGAGGATCCTGTCCGAAAGGGATTGCTCTATGCCGGCACCGAAACCGGTCTCTACCTTTCATTCAATGACGGCCGGCACTGGCAGAAACTTCAACTGAATCTCCCGGTAGTTCCGATCAATGACCTGATCATTCAAAACAACGATCTGGTTGCGGCCACGGCAGGTCGCTCTTTTTGGATCCTGGATGATTTGAGCCCTTTGCAGCAATTCGATGCAAGTAGTGAGGAATTCAAACTTTACAAGCCTCAGGACACCTATTTGCTGTTTGGCGGCAGCACTGAAAAACCTGTACCCGGCCTGGGTTCGAATCCAAAGTCGGGAGTGACCATCGATTATTACCTGCCTGCCAATGCCGACTCACTGGAGCTAAAACTGGAGGTCCTGCAGGGTGGTGAGGTGATCAGAACCGTTACCAACAACAAACCCAAGGACTTCAAAAGTTGGCAAGGCGGCCCTCCCAAACCCGTGGTTTTACCATCCTCAGAAGGACATCAGCGCTTTACCTGGGACTTCCGACGAGACAATCTTCCGGCCGTAGACAATGTGTTCGTTTTTGGTGACTACAGGGGGTCCAGGGTGGGCCCCGGAACCTATGTTCTAAGACTTTCTTTGGAAGAAGAAACCGTCGAACAATCGGTTCAGATCTTGGCCAATCCCAACCTGGAAGTCAAAACCGAATTTTATGCGGAGCAGCAGAAAATGCTGGAAGATCTCTCGGGTATGATGGAGGAAATTCACAATTCCGTCAATCAGATGCGTTCTGCGAAGAAACAATTGAAAGGGTACAAATCGCTGCTCGAAGACA
>JAHEHE010000073.1 GCA_024644725.1 Flavobacteriaceae bacterium
GCCAACCATGAGTTGGTCCATGGATCTGACAACCGCGGAAAGGTATGCGACATCGACAAGAGCAAACTCGAAGAGGGGACATACACCTTGAAGGTATACACAGCTGATTTTGTTATCACCTCTGACATTACCATTGCCAACGAGGCCGAAGGACGAATTCAATAAAATTGAACTTCTTTGAGGAACAAAAAAAAGGGATAAAAAAAGGGATCAAAAAAAAGGGAAAATCTAATTGTTAAACCAAATCACAATGCTATGAAAAAGACACTATTAATTGCAGCTATTGCCCTGATCGGCACTTCTGCCTTCGCCCAAACTGACACAAACAAACAATCTGAAAAAGTCACCAAGTATGTGACGACTTTTCCAAACGGGGAAGAAGCCATCACCATTACGGATAAATCGACTTCGTCCAAGTTGGAACTGTCATCTGCAGACAATTTCTACAAGTACGAGATCCTGGAGACAGCCAATCATGAATTGGTTCACGGATCTGAAAACCGCGGAAAAATATGCGACATTGACAAAACAAAGCTGGATGAGGGAACTTATACGCTCAAGGTGTACACCGATGACTTTGTAATTACTTCTGATATAACAATTGATAAAGAAGGAGAAGCAACTGGCGCATAAGATCCTAAAATCCATAATAATGAAAAATAGAATCAAGTTTACACTCTTGCTTTTCGGATTTATGGGATTTTCTCAAAGCGTCAAACAGAATGAAAAAGGTAGAACGGTTACCTTTCCCAATGGAGATGAATCCATTGTGATCACCACCGGTAAACAGGCCAATTTGCTGAAACTGACCTCGCAAAACCAAACCGATCGATTCGAAGGTCTTGAACTTTCAAATCATGAGGCAGTCCATCAAAGAGAGCTCCCGGGCATGGACCCGGGGCTCGACAGCCTGACGCAATACTACTCGCGATACAGTGTTTACCGTGAGGAGGAAATCGAACCGGAAGAGCAGGACGAGGGCAGTGAAGCCTGATGCAAATCCAATAAATAAATCAACAGCCAAACCTAACTAATAAAGAAGCCATGAAAACCAAGATAAAAATTAAAAGTTTGATCTTTTTTGCCATCAGCATGCTGATCTCAGGTGTACAAATGCAGGGCCAGGCCTTCGACAGCATAGATAAGAATCCTCAGGACATTGCCTATTATCGTCCGGGACTCACGAGTAAGCCCCAGGTAAAGGTGGTTTATGGAAGACCCCAGGCCCAAGATGACATCGTATTCGGAACTCAGGTTCCCTTTGGCGAGGTTTGGGAAACAGGCAGCAATGAATCAACCGAAGTTCAATTCTTTTGCGACGTCATGTTCGGAAACAAATTTGTGAGGGCGGGGAAGTATGTTCTGTACACCATACCCGACAAAAACTACTGGACGATAATTCTGAATGAGAAAACAGACACCTATGGGGTTCATTTTTACGATCCTGAGTACAATGTTGCCAAAATCGAAGTGCCGGTTCAAAAAGGAAGCAATTTGGAGGTTTTTTCGATAGGCTTCAGGATGAAGGATTACGGCACGCAAATGACACTGGGCTTTGCCAGGACAAGGGTAAAAATTCCTTTGTACACAGAAGAGAGTTTAATATCCAAAATATAATTATTGATTGACGCCTCTTCGGGTTTATGGTTTTGATGCCATTCTGCCTTAGGTCCGGAGAATTCAAAAAAAAGGGGAATTAATTTGAAAATGGGTTTGTCTGAGTTTCAGATGAACCTATTTTCATATGTATTCACGGTGTAAACGCAACTGTCTTTTTTTCCAAACCATCTATACCTGTTTCTGGCCACGAATTCGTACATCGAATCTCGCACTTTTCTCGGTAGGACACGAAACGAAGAAGTCAGGTTCCACGGAAATCTCAGCCCCGACGCAATTTTCAGCACCGCGTCCGATTTTTCGTGTATTTGTCCGTTTTCAACCAGCAAGATGGAATTCATTTCTATAATTTTGTAATTCAGGTGTAACAAAAGCTTTTTAGAAGCGTCTGATTGAAGGGAGGAGAACAGGAACTTTTCCCGCGTGTCGTGTTTCAATATGAAGCGAACAGACGAGTTACAAAGATTGCAGATTCCGTCGTATAGAATCACCGGCCTGTCTGTTGGTAGTTGCATGGCACGAATTTATAAAAGATATTTTAGGGAATAACTTAAAGTCAACATATGATCGTATTTAAAAATGTGCACAAGTCCTATCCGATGGGCAAGGAATCTCTTCATGTGCTTAAAGGCCTGGATCTCGATATACAAGAAGGTGAATTCGTCTCCATTATGGGATCTTCCGGCTCGGGTAAATCTACCATGCTAAACATCATAGGCCTGCTGGATTCACATGATGAAGGCGAATACTACCTGAACGGTCAGTTGATCGAGAAACTCGATGAAAAGAAAGCAGCCGTTTTAAGAAACAAGTTTCTGGGATTTGTGTTTCAATCGTTCAATCTCATAAATTATAAAACGGCATTGGAAAATATTGCCCTTCCATTGTATTACAAGGGAGTCGGGCGTAAAGAGCGAAACAAGATCGCTTATGAGTACCTTGAGAAGGTAGGTCTTGCGGAATGGGCCAACCATCTGCCCAGTGAGTTGTCCGGAGGGCAAAAACAAAGAGTCGCAATTGCCCGTGCTCTGGTCACAAAACCGAAAGTAGTCCTCGCGGATGAGCCCACGGGCGCCCTGGATTCTGTCACCTCCAAACAGGTCATGGAGTTGTTAAGCGAGATTCACGAGGAAGGCATGACTATAGTGGTAATTACCCATGAGGAGGACATAGCAGCTCGAACCGAACGTGTAGTCAGGCTTAAAGACGGTCTGATAATGAGCGACAAGCAAGTTCAAATGGCCTAGTAACGTTTTTTCCCCTAAACAATGTTTGACATTGACCGCTGGCGTGAAATTTTCCAATCCATTGGAAAGAACAAGATGAGAACTTTTCTCGGAGCCTTTACTGTGGCTCTTGGAATTTTTATTTTCACTGTGCTTTATGGAATGGGCAACGGTTTGAAAACCACCTTTAAGTCGTTCTTTGTCGACGATGCCACCAACGTTATCTTCATTTATCCGGGCAATACCTCTGAAGCCTACAAAGGATTCAAGGAGGGGCGCAGAATCCAGTTGAAAAACGATGACATAGAAGATATTCTGAACGTTTTTGGGGATAAGATCGAGTACTACTCTGCCCGGGTTTACAAAAGCGCACAAGCCTTGTACAATAATGAGACCGGAAACTACAGTATCAGGGGGGTTCATCCTCAGCACCAGTTTTTGGAGAACAATATTATGATCGAGGGTCGATACATCAACGAAAAGGATGTTCTCAATAAGACCCGTGTTACGGTCATAGGAAGACTTGTAGAGGAAGATCTGTTCAAAACAGAGAAGGCTTTGGGTAAATTCCTGGAGCTCAATGGAATCACCTACAAAGTCGTGGGTGTGTTCAAAGATGCGGGAGGGGATAATGAGGAACGAATGATCTACACACCTGTGTCAACTACCCAGCTCGTTCATATGAACACCGATCACATTGACCACATCTCCCTTTCGTACAACAGGGAGATAGGCGTCAATGGAGCGAGAAAATTGGCGGGTGATCTGTCCAAATACCTGAAAGAAAAACATTTTATCTCTCCGAAGGATCGAAGCGGAATTTTCATCCGCTCCGTATTTGAGAATTTTGAGCAGAATATGCAGTTTGCCAATGTCCTTCAGATCATCGTGCTGTGGATCGGTATAGGAACCCTGTTCGCAGGAGCCATCGGTATCGGAAACATCATGGTTTTCGTGGTCAAGGAACGAACCAAGGAACTGGGAATCCGCAAGGCCCTTGGCGCAACGCCCGGATCGATTGTTGGGTTGATACTGCAGGAGTCGATTTTCATAACAGCTCTTGCCGGATATCTGGGCTTGGTGATCGCGGTTTTCACCTTGAGCAGCATAGGTAACGGTTTGGAAGACTATTTTATAACGGATCCTCAGGTGAATACAAGTACAGTGGTTAGTGCCACTGTGATCCTAGTCCTCGTGGGAGCCCTGGCAGGATATGTCCCTGCAAGAAGAGCCGCCAAAATTAAACCGATCGTAGCGCTTTCTGATGATTAATACGTAAAAACCCATGAAATTCATTTTTGACAGAGATACCTGGCAGGAAATTTTCGGCTCGATCAAAAAGAGCAAGCTCAGAACTGCGATTACCATTATCGGGGTTCTCTGGGGTATTTTTCTCTTCATCACCTTACTGGGAGCCGCTCGGGGTATGGAAAACGGATTTGATCGCGAATTCCAGAACCTGGCGACAAACAGTATCTTCTTATGGTCACAACGGACCAGCATGCCACACAAGGGTTTTCAAAGAGGAAGATGGCACAGCCTAAAGATTCAGGACGTAGACGCCATTAAGAAACAAGTACCTGAGATCGCTTTTGTTGCTCCGAGGAACGTGAAAGGAGTATTCGGTGACTCACCTGCTACCGTCAAACGAAATACCAATTCAAAGACCTATAAGCTTTTTGGAGATTATCCCATTTTGGACAATGTCAACAAGGTCAAGCTCATTGATGGGAGATTTCTCAATGTAAATGACATTGAAAAAGAAAAGAAAGTAGCTATTATCGGAGAAAAAGTAGTCGACGAGCTGTTTGAATCAGATGAGGAAGTGGTCGGCAACTATGTCGAGATCAACGGCAGCTTTTTTCAGGTGGTAGGCATTTACAAAGAAAGAACAGGAGGAAGCTTTGAGTCTGACGACTCTATCTATATACCGTTCACTACCTATCGAAGGATTAACAACATGGGAGACAACATTGGGTGGATGGTCATCGCGGCTTATCCTGAGGCCGATATTCTTCAGGTTGAAAAGGACGTTAAAACCGTCATGAGAAGAAGACACAGTGTGCATCCTGATGATGAAAGAGCATTCGGGTCGTTCAATTTTGGGGAAATGTTTAAGAGGATTACAGGCTTCGTCAAAGGGATTAAGTTCCTCACCTGGTTTGTGGGGATTGCCACGCTCGTTGCAGGTGTGATCGCTATTGGGAGTATTTTGCTGATTACCGTCAAAGAGCGAACCAATGAAATTGGAATACGTCGTGCCCTGGGGGCCACGCCGGGTAATGTGAAGGGAATGATTGTTCTGGAGTCCATATTCCTGACACTCATCGCCGGAATCCTCGGTTTTATTTTTGCAGGAGGAGTCCTGATGCTGATCAACTCAAGTACCCAGAACATCGATTTTCCGTTTACAAATCCTACAGTTAATATTCCGATTGCCGTGGGAGCCATTCTGGCGCTGGTGATCTTCGGAAGTTTAATCGGTATGATACCGGCCCAGCGGGCAGTTAAAATTCGTCCCATTGAGGCACTAAGAGAAGAATAAGATTAATCAAATTATAAAAACTCGATGAAAAAAATTATCATATTTTCTATAATAGGCCTGGCGTTTATAGCTGTTTTGGTCTGGTTTGGCAAGATGAACAGCAAGTCTCCGATCCAGTTTGAGACCGAGAAACCATTCAAGACGGACATCGTCCGTAAAACGGTTGCAACGGGCAAGGTCACTCCGGTAGAAGAGATTGAGATCAAGCCCCAGGTTTCGGGGATTATTGATAAAATATACCTTGAGGAAGGGGTTCAAGTGAAAAAAGGAGACTTGATCGCCCAGATCCGGGTTGTGCCCAACGAACAGGCCCTTGCCAGTGCACGTGGAAGGGTCAACAAGATGAAGCTGCAACTTGACAATTCAGAGATCGTATACAAGAGGAACAAGAAGCTTTATGACAGTGGTGTAATTTCTAAGGGTGACTTTGAGGTAATCGAACTGAATTACAACCAGGCCCAACAGGACCTGATCAACGCGCAGAACGACTACAAGATCATCAAGGAGGGCTCAACAGGGGCTTCCGGGATGGCGAATACCATGATACGCGCAGAAGTCGACGGCACGATATTGGAAATTCCGGTGAAGGTGGGATACCAGGTCATTCAGAGCAACAATTTCAACGCCGGAACCACAATTGCTTCGATTGCCGACATGAGCAAAATGATCTTTGAGGGCAAAGTTGACGAAGCCGAAGTCGGAAAGATCAAGAACAATACGGATCTTGAAATCTCGTTGGGGGCGATTCCTGATAAGACTTTTCCGGCAAGGCTGAATTTTATAGCACCAAAAGGCACCGAAGAGAATGGTGCCGTGCAATTCACGATCAAGGCTGATGTAACCCTCGACAAGGACTACTATCTAAGGGCGGGTTACAGCGCCAATGCTGAGATTATCCTCGAAGAGAAAGACAGCGTTCTGAGTATTCGCGAAGCCCTGCTCAAGTTTGATAAAGAAACGGAAAAACCCTATGTCGAAGTGAAGACCGGAGAAGATTCTTTTGAGAGGAGGGACCTCGAGCTGGGAATCTCAGATGGCATCAACGTAGAGATAGTCTCTGGAGTCACCGAGGAAGACGAAATTAAAATTTGGAACAAAACAGAGAAACCGGATGAAGAGGAAGAGGAAGCCGAAGAGGAAGATTAATTGAAATTTCCTTTAAAATAATGACATTTATCAATGGCTTTTTGAATTTTTTTCTTGAAATTTATGGTGTTAATAAAAAAGGATTTTAAGCCATGGAGACAAAATTAGTTTATTTAAGTGATTTGAAATTTAATTTGAAGGTATGGAAGGCCGAATTGAGATTTCACCGAAAGGAAATGGAGAAATTTGAAAAGAAGCTCGAGGCCGTAGCCAGAAGAAACCCCGGGGTAGAGGCAATGGCTCCTTTGGAAGGCTTTCAAAATAAGATCATCCGCGAGAAGGAAGTAATCGGTAGAATGCTTCAGAGAATACGAATGAAGAGAAAGATTATCGAATCGGGAGACCTGTCAGAGGAAATGGATACCCGCCTGAGAAATCAATCTACTTCGATGAGGGATGACATGAAGACCTACATCAAATTGCATTATGAACTGAAAGAAGACCTGATGGACTATTTGCTCCGCTGGCTGTAACGATAAAACTGAAACCACAAACGAAGCCCCGCAACCGCGGGGCTTTTTTCATGTGAATTGGTCAGCTACCTTTTCTGCTTTTTTGGTCTCGCTGTAATCGTAGAAGCCTTCTCCCGCTTTCACCCCTAATTTACCGGCCCGAACCATGTTCACGAGCAGTGGACAGGGAGCATACTTGGATTGGCCAAATCCCTCATAAAGGACTTTCATTATCGATAGACAAACGTCCAGGCCTATAAAATCAGCCAATTGCAAGGGGCCCATTGGATGCGCCATACCCAGTTTCATCACAGTGTCAATTTCTGTAACTCCGGCAACACCTTCATGCAAGGTCATAATGGCTTCATTGATCATTGGCATAAGTATTCGGTTTGCGACAAAGCCAGGATAGTCATTGACTTCTACCGGAATTTTACCCAAGGTCTCAGATACCTTCATGATGCGCTCCGTAACTGTGTTTGAAGTAGAATAGCCGCGAATGATCTCAACAAGTTTCATGATTGGCACCGGGTTCATAAAATGCATTCCGATGACCTGATCCGGGCGGCTGGTAGCCGCAGCGATCTCCGTAATTGAAATGGACGAAGTATTGGTAGCCAATATGGCATGCTCAGGCGCAAAACTGTCCAGGTCTTTGAAGATGGTCTTTTTGAGTCCTGGATTCTCTGTTGCAGCTTCAACGATAAGTTCGGAATCGGCAACCCCTTTTTCCATCGAGGTAAATGTGCTTATACGACCCAAAGTGGAATTTTTCATATCGAGGTCTATTTTCTCCCTTGCCACCATTCGATCCAGGTTCTTCTCTATGTTCGACAAGCCCCGACTCAGAGCCTCTTCCGAAATATCAATGAGATTCACATTGTATTCATGCTGAGCAAAGACATGGGCAATTCCGTTGCCCATGGTTCCCGCTCCTATTACCGCGATATTTTTCATTGGCTAATATTTTCATTTAAATCAATCACGTGGCGGCATGGTGCCGAAAACGTGATCCCAGAAAGGCGTACTGACCCCGAAAGCCTTATTGGGATATTTGTAATGGTGTAGGCTGTGATGCCTCCAGATGTACTTGAAACGCCTCGGTGGCTTCGCTACGTGTGTTGCCCTGTGCAAAAAGGAATACAGGAGGTAACCCAGAAAAAAACCGGGAAAGAAAGCCCAGGTATAATTGCTGTAACCCAAAAGAGAAAAAACGCCATAGAACATCAAAAACAACAATGAAGCCATGAGCAGTCCGGGAACCGGTGGCATCAGCAGTCGCTCAGTATCTCTGGGAAACAGGTGATGGGATCCGTGCATGATGAAATGGAAACGCTTGATGAACTTGTTGTCGGATATCCAGTGAAACAAATAGCGGTGTAACAAGTACTCAGCCAGCGTCCAGGTGAAGAGTGCAAAAACAAAAAAGCCAGCAAACACCAGGGGATCAATTCCTCTAACCGCAATGGCATAATAAATCAGAAATACGATCACTGATCCGTATACAATGATGTTTTGCGTCAATGATGTTTTTGTCAAACTCTCCAAAAAGGAATTCTTAAAAATGGTTGCAGAGCCTCTGTGATGCTCCGTAGTTACTTTTAATGACATGACTCTAACTGTTTATATTCTGATTGATTTAAAAATTGGCGATGATCTGATATGCCAGTTTCAATGCCTCGGTTCCCTGACGCAGAGATACAATTGGCGTCGAGTCTTCCTCAATCGCCTGGGCAAAGGAATCGAGTTCATCCAGGATGGCGTTGTTCTGGACGACCTCAGGATTTTCGAAATAGATTTGTTTTTTAATGCCTTCTGCATTCTGCAGGATCATCGCAAACTCGTCGGGATTCTCCGGGGCATCCTTCATCCGAACTACCTCGTTTTTCTTCTCCAAAAAATCCACTGAAATATAGGCATCCTTCTGAAAGAACCTGGACTTGCGCATGTTCTTCAGTGAGATCCTGCTGGAAGTCAGGTTGGCCACACATCCATTTTCGAAAACGATCCTGGCATTGGCAATGTCAGGAGTGTCACTGATTACAGAGACTCCGCTGGAGCGGACCTCTTTGACCGGTGAGTTGACCACGCTCAAAATGATGTCCAAATCGTGGATCATAAGATCCAAAACTACGGGCACATCGGTTCCTCGTGGGTTGAATTCTGCCAATCGATGGGTCTCTATGAACATCGGATTGTGGATCTTGTCTTTCACCGCCAGAAAGGCTGGATTGAACCTCTCTACATGCCCTACCTGCCCCTTAACTCCATGTTTTTTAACCAAATCCCGAATCCTTTCGGCCTCTTCAACGGTTTTTGTGATCGGTTTTTCGATAAAAATGTGCTTTCCACGCTCTATGGCCATCCGGGCGCAATCGAAATGATTAAGCGTAGGTGTCACTATGTCAACGACATCAACTTCATCGATAAGGGCTTCAAGATCCTGGAAGCGCCGATAGCCAAATTCTTTTTCCACCGAATTCGCATTCGTATCATCGGGATCGTAGAATCCGGCGAGTTCAAATTGCTCCGACTGCTTAAGCAGCTTTAAATGTATCTTACCTAAATGACCTGCTCCTAGTACACCTGCTTTAAGCATGTTGAGATTTTTTTTCAAAAGTACGAAAACAGGTAAAGAATTGAAATGAAGATGTTAGTTTTTTCTGCGCAGACCTAGTTGAACTATTCTCGCACAACAACAGCTATTTTCCTCCCATCAGGACTGATTGCCAATCGGCTGAATCCGCTGAGAGGCAGATCGCTTTCAATGATCACGGGGAGCCATTCTTTAGACATGTCGGCTCTGTAATGAAATAGTCCTGTATCATTTCCCATCAGTATTCTCCCTGAACGCGTCCATACCAGGTCCTGAGAGTCTTTAAGTGCGTCGGTAATGTAAACAGATTCCGAATTTGTTGGGTCGATTGCGTATATCTCGGGGCTTCCATGCTCCAGGCTGATATAGCTCATTTTTCCCTGGTAACCGTTTGCGTTAGAAGGTATTTTCTGGAGGGAGCGTCCTATATTTTTTTCCAGGGGATAGTGAATGTCGTACTTGAAGTTACTGACTTGCAAGGTTTCGATGTCACCAATGACAAAGGAAATCAGTGTTTTTTCATTGAACCACAAGTAGTATCCTACCCTGAGATTGGGCAACATGATTTCAGGCGGCTTTTTCTTATAGGCATATTTGTAGAGATGCTGCGTGTCGTCTTTGTTCAATCGGACACAGGTGAAGTACTTTTTCTTTTTGGGATAGGGGGCAGGGGAGTACTCGCTGTCAGGAGTATTGGTTATCCAAGTCCTGTATCCTTCACTCAAATTGTACTGAGCAATATCGGTCTGGCCCTCGCGCTCTGAAGCAAACATGACTGTCAGACCATCCTCTGTAAACATGGGTTGGTTGTCATAGCCAGGGTTGGAAGAAATGTTGATGGGGTTGCTCAGGCGGATGGTGTTTCCGTCTTCTAACAAATCGAAAACATAGATCTCACTGGGGGACTGGGCCAGGACAAAAGCACAGCACAATGACATCAAAATAGAGGGGATCATTTTGATTGACATGGACAAAAATATTAAGCTATTCAATCTCAAAGATAGGTTATCGAGCAGACAAAAAAAAATCTCCGGTTCTTGCCGGAGATTCTTTTGAAACAATTCTGCGTCTTGTTTAAAAACAATATTTGTTATTATCGATCACGATCTTCGCAATTGTTTTTCTCAAAGCGATCACATTGGGCATGTTCGTGTATTTTGTAAATCGCTTCAGACCCATCATCATCATACGTTGCTCATCGCCTTCTGCAAAATAGGAGATGGCTTCTCTTCCCATGTCGCCCGTCTTATTGACCGCGTTGTAGAGATTGAGTTTTGCCATGGCGATCTGTCCCTCCGCATCGCCTTCCGATTTCATCAGGGCTACTTTTTCAGCCTTTAAAAGTGCACTTTCAGCCATATAGATCTCAATGAGAACCTCTGCAGCAGCTAAAACCAGTTGCTGGTGCTTCTCAAGTTCCATACCGAAGGTCTCAACCGCTTTGCCCGCAATCATCAAAAAGGCCTTTTTCAAATTGCCAAGAACCGCTTTTTCTTCGGAGAAAAGAGCTGAATAGTCAGGGGTGTCAAACGAAGGTATTGCCATCAGGCTTTTTCCTACCTCCATGGCTGGGGTCAGCAAATCAATTTCCCCGCGCATTGCCTTCTTAAGCAGCATGCCAATGGTCAGCAACCTGTTTATTTCATTGGTGCCTTCATAGATGCGTGTAATTCTTGCATCACGCCAGGCAGACTCCATAGGGGTCTCTTTTGAGAATCCCATGCCTCCAAAGATTTGAATCCCTTCATCTGTGACATACTGCGAGGTTTCGGATCCGTAAACTTTCAAAATCGCCGCTTCAATGGCGTATTCGCTGAACGCCTCCAATTCGGCTTCCTGGTGCGACTTTCCCGATTCAAGTAGCGAGTCGATGTAGTTCTGAATGTCTTTGGCTGCCCTGTATGAACCGGCATCAATGACGAAGGTGCGGGTGCTCATTTCAGCCAGTTTGGCCTGAATGGCTCCAAAACTGGAAATCGGCTGTTTGAACTGAATGCGTTCGTTGGCATAGCGAACCGATTCAGTAAGTGTCCTTCTACTGGCATCCAGGCAGGCAGCAGCCAACTTGATACGTCCCACATTCAAGGAGTTGAGCGCGATCTTGAAGCCCTTGCCCCGTTCGGAGAGCATATTCTCTACAGGAATCTTCGTGTCGTTGAAGAAAACCTGGCGCGTGGATGAAGAAGTGATCCCCAATTTCTTTTCTTCCTCTCCAAAAGTCACCCCGTTAGGATTCTCTTTGT
>JAHEHE010000074.1 GCA_024644725.1 Flavobacteriaceae bacterium
TCATCTTTGGGGATAATGGCAATGGATGGTTTCTTGAATGTTTTCTTGTTGGCGATCTTCGACTCAAGGGACAACAGGAGCGATGGCAGCAGGAGCAGGTTCGCGACCATGGCAAAGAGCAGGGTCACCGAGACCAACCCTCCAAGAGCCTTGGTTCCGCCAAAACTCGATACCGTAAAGATCAGGAACCCGAAAAACAGCACCACAGAGGTGTAGAACATGCTCACACCCGTTTCACGCAAGGCGGCATAAACCGATTTTCGCACCTGCCATTTGTGGGCAATGAGCTCCTGCCTGTATTTGGCGAGGAAGTGTATCGTGTCGTCTACCGAGATTCCGAACGCGATGCTGAAGACCAGGATGGTCGAGGGTTTTATAGGTACGCCCAGGTAGCCCATCAATCCCGCTGTGATCAGCAGGGGCAGCATGTTTGGAATCAGAGAGATCAGAATCATCTTGTAGGATCGGAACATCCAGGCCATGAAAATAGAGATCAGCAGGATGGCCAATGACAATGAGATCACCAGGTTTTTAACCAGGTAATTGGTTCCCTTGAGAAAAACAAGGGCTTTTCCGGTCAGCGAAACATCAAATCGCTCACCGGGAAACACCTGGTTGACTTTCGCCTGTATGCGCTCTTCGATCAACTCCATTTTGTCGGTGCCGATGTCGCGCATGAAGGTCGTCATTCGGGCGTATTGACCCGTCGAGTCCACGAAATTCTTGAGCATGTCAGAGTCTGCCCCGGAGTTTTTTGTATAGGCCAGGATGAAGTTCTTTTCTTGTTCAGTAGGCAGTTGATAGTATTTGGGGTTGCCGTTGTAAAAGGCCTGCTTGGAGTAGCGAACCATGTTCAACACAGAGATCGTTTTTGACAGCTCGGGGATCTCGTCGATCTCTTCTTCGAGTTTGTTCATCCGCTTGAGCGTAGAGAGATTCATGACGCCTTTTTTCTTTTTGGTGTCGATAAGGATCTCCAGGGGCATGATGCCGCCGAATTCATTTTCAAAAAACAGGATATCCTTATAGAACTGCTTCCCTTTGGGCATATCCTCGATAATGCTGCCGGATACCCGGATCATGTAGACCCCGATTATGCTGATCACGATGATGCCCACCGTTGAGATGTAGATGGCAATGCGGTGGTGCCTGACCGTGTTCTCCATCCAATTGACAATCGCGTCGATCCATTTGCGCTCCAGGTGCTCGAGGTGCCTTTCTTTGGGCTTGTGCATGAAACTGTAGATGATCGGAATGATAAAGAGCGACAAAAAGAAAATCGCGAGGATATTGATAGAGGCGATAATACCGAACTCGTTCAGAAGCTGACTGTTCGTGAAGATGAAGGTCGCGAATCCCGAAGCCGTCGTGATGTTGGTCATCAGCGTGGCGTTTCCGATCTTCGAAATGACGCGTTGCAGTGATTTGGCCTGGTTCCCGTGCTTCTTCACCTCCTGTTGGTACTTGTTGATCAGGAAGATCGCATTCGGGACCCCGATGACAATGATCAAGGGCGGGATCAGAGCCATGAGAACCGAAATCTCGTATTGGAACCAACCTATGAAACCGAAGGCCCAGACAACCCCGATGCTCACTACGAGCATCGTGATGAAGGTGGCGCGATAGGATCGGAAGAACAGCCAAAAGATCAGGGAGGTTATAAAGAGGGCGAGACCGACGAAGATGCCGATCTCATCGATGATGTTTTGGGCATTCATCGTGCGGATATAGGGCATGCCCGAGACCCGAACGTCAAGCCCGGTGTCCTTTTCAAATTTTTCAATGGCCGGGTTGAGAATTTTGAAGACAAATTGTTCCCGAATCTTGGAATTGACGATCTTTTGGTCGAGGTAGATCGCCGTCTGAATGGTTCCTGTCTCCTTGTTGTACAAGACATGATCGTAGAAAGGCAGGCGATCGAAAAGCTCCGATTTGATTTCCTTTACTTCACTATCCGAGGAAGGATCAGATCCGTAAAGCGGTTCGAGATAGAACTTTTGGTTCTTTTTGTCCTTGGCGAGTTTTTTGATATCCCCGATAGACAGGGTAAAATCGACTTCCGAATAGGCATCGATTTCTCTTGCAAATTCGTTCCAGCTATTGAAGTTGTCCACCTGGAATAGGGCCGTGTCATTCACCGCCAGCAGGATCAGGTTTCCCTCTTCCCCAAAAATATCGAGAAAGTTGTCGTACTTGATGTTCTCCTCATGATCTTTCGGTAGAAGGTTCGCTTCCGAATGAGAGAATTTGATGTCACTGATCTTGGAAGCCAGGAAGGCCGTGATCAGGGCGAGTACGATGAGGATGAAGATTCTCTGTTTGAGGATAAATCGCGATACAACCTGCCAAAACTTCATAAATTCCAATTTATCCCGAGACCCTTACAGCGATCAGACTGTCATGATCTCTTTTTCTTTGACATCGTACATGTCATCGGCTTTCTTGCTGTATTTGTCGGTCAGTTCCTGGATGTCAAGTTCGGCATTGGCCAGCATGTCTTCAGAAATGTCGAGCTTTTTGAGTTCCGCATTGCCATCCCGGCGATCATTTCGGATGCTCACCTTGGTCATCTCAGACTCCGATTTGGCTTGTTTTGCCAGTTCCCTCCTGCGTTCTTCGGTAAGAATCGGAACATTGATGATGACACTTTCCCCGTTGTTCATCGGATTGAACCCGAGGTTGGCCGCCATGATGCTTTTCTCGATCTCTGTAATGAGTTGTTTCTCCCAGGGCTGGACCGTAATCGTATGGGCGTCAATGGTATTTACATTGGCCACCTGGCTCAAAGGTGTCAAGGTTCCGTAATATTCAACCTTCACGCCGGCCAGCATGGCTGGTGTGGCTTTGCCCGCCCGGATGTTCACGAATTCCGCTTCCAGGTGATGGATCGCGTTTTGCATTTTTTCTTCAACGCTGTCAATGATAAACTGCACTTCTTCATTCATGACTCTAAATATTAAGAATTTACAAGTGTTCCGACTTTTTCTCCCAGGACCACCTTCATGAGGTTGCCCTTCTTGTTCATATCAAATACGATGATGGGAAGATCATTTTCTTCACTCAGGGTGAACGCTGTCATATCCATCACTTTGAGATCTTTGTTCAACACTTCTTTGAAGGTGATGTTCTCAAATTTTACCGCTTTGCTGTCCTTTTCAGGGTCTGAGGTGTAGATTCCATCAACGCGTGTGCCTTTCAGGATCACATCGGCATTTATTTCGATGGCTCTCAGAACCGCAGCTGTATCCGTTGTGAAATAAGGATTTCCGGTTCCCCCGCCAAATATCACGACTCTTCCTTTTTCCAAATGCCGCACGGCCCTTCTTTTAATAAAAGGCTCGGCTATCTGTTTCATCTCGATGGATGTGAGCAAGCGGGTTTGCAGGCCGGCTTCTTCCACGGCGCTTTGTAGCGCCAATCCGTTGATGATCGTGGCGAGCATCCCCATGTAGTCACCTTGTACCCGGTCCATCCCGTTGCTGGCTCCTGCCAGCCCTCTGAAGATATTCCCCCCGCCAATGACGATAGCCACTTCGATGCCTTTTTCTACAATGTTTTTGATGTCCTGTGCATAATTTTCGAGACGGGTCGGATCAATGCCGTAATTCCGTTCTCCCATCAGGGCCTCTCCACTTAGCTTGAGGAGAATACGTTTGTATTTCATAGTCGATTTCGTGAGTATTGCAAATATAATAAATATTGGACACGATAGGGCGGAAGCAGGCCCTTAGTTCCCACGAAAAAACCCCAGGCTCCGAACCATCGGAATCTGGGGTTTTAAAGTTTGTGATTTAAGAAAGGTTAGCCCAGGGCTACTCTTTTGAAATCAATTACCTCTACGTCACCGATACTCTTGACGTATTTGCTGACGCTTACTTTGTTGTCCTTGATGAAATCCTGGTTCACCAAAGTATTGTCCTTGAAGAATCGTCTGAGCTTCCCCTGAGCGATCTTGTCGAGCATTTCTTCGGGTTTCCCTTCCTGGCGCAACTGATCCTTGGCAATCTCGATCTCCTTTGCAATTACGCCCTGCTCAACACCGTCCTCGTTCAGGGCAATCGGGTTCATGGCAGCGGCTTGCATGGCAACGTCCTTGGCTACTTCCTCAACGCCGTCTACTTTCGCAGAAAGTCCGACAATTGTAGCAATCTTACCCGAGTGGATGTAAGATCCAACGTAGGGCGCACTGATTTTTTCAAAGGCAGCGAGCTCGATCTTTTCACCGATCACACCGGTTTGCTCGATCAGTTTCTCGGCAACTGTGATTCCTCCGAAGTCCTGATTGAGCAATTCTTCTTTGGAGGCACTGTTCAAAGCTTTTTGAGCCAATTCCTTTGCCAGGTTGACAAACGTTTCGTTCTTTCCGACAAAATCGGTCTCACAACCCAGTACGATGACAGCACCTTCTGTTTTGTCTTCGTTTACCACAGCAATAGCGGCACCTTCAGTTGACGCTCTGTCAGCTCTCTTGGCGGCTACCTTCTGTCCTTTCTTACGCAAAATCTCAATGGCCAGGTCAAAATCACCATTGGCCTCAACCAACGCCTTCTTGCAGTCCATCATACCTGCACCGGTCGTCTTTCTCAATTTGTTAACCTCTGCGGCTGTTATTTTCGTCATTTTTATTTGTGTTTATTCCTTAAATATTCAATTCAAACAAAATTTCGTCTCGATCAGGATTTGGGAGCTGCTTCTTTTTCCTCGGCAGGAGCCTCGGCCTTGGCCGGAGCACTTGTCTTGGCTGCGCTCTCCTTATCCTTGCTGCTCTTTCTGTCTGCCAGACCATCTGCAATGGCGTCGGTCAGGTAGGAAAGAACTTTTTCGATCGACTTCGAAGCATCGTCATTCGAAGGAATGGCGAAATCGATAGGTCTTGGATCTGAATTGGTGTCTACCATAGCGAAAATAGGAATGTTTAATTTTTGTGCTTCAGCTACAGCGATGTGTTCCCTTTTGATGTCAACCACCAAAATGGCACCTGGTAAACGCGTCATATCCACGATAGAGCCGAGGTTCTTCTCGAGCTTGGCTCTTTGACGTTCGATTTGAAGTTTCTCTCTTTTTGACAGGGCTTCGAACGATCCGTCCTTTTTCATTCTGTCAATGTGGGTCATTTTTTTGACCGCCTTTCGGATCGTGACAAAGTTGGTCAGCATACCTCCCGGCCAGCGCTCGGTGATATAAGGCATGTTTACGCTTTTTGCCTTGTCTGATACGATGTCTTTTGCTTGTTTTTTGGTAGCTACGAAAAGTATTTTTCTACCTGAAGCTGCAATTTTTGTCAAAGCGGAGCTCGCTTCGTCAATTTTAGCAGCCGTTTTGTAAAGATCGATGATGTGGATTCCTTTACGTTCCGTATATACATAAGGAGCCATGTTGGGATCCCACTTTCTGGTCAGGTGTCCAAAGTGAACTCCTGAGTCGATCAATTCTTTTATTTCAATGTTTGCCATTTTGTTTTAGTTTACGTTCCGTTTGTTTTAGCAATGACCGGGTAGCCCTTTCAATTTTGGAGTCCTGACCATTTGGATGCTAAACTTGTACGACAACAGTTTATTCAATTTAACGTTTGGAGAACTGGAATTTCTTACGCGCTTTTTTCTGTCCGAATTTCTTGCGCTCTACCATTCTCGGGTCACGGGTCAATAGCCCCTCTGGTTTAAGGACACTTTTGAACTCTTCGTTCACTTCAACCAATGCTCTGGTGATTGCCAGGCGGATGGCTTCAGCCTGTCCTGTGATGCCTCCACCAAAAACCTTCGCTTTGATATCGTAGTTCGATACGTTGTCGGTCAATGAGAGCGGTTGAAGCACCTTGTACTTCAAAGTCTCAGTGGTGAAGTAATTGTCCAATTTGCGGTCGTTTATCGTGACCTCACCCTTCCCTTCAGAAAGATATACTCGGGCTACAGCCGTTTTCCTTCTTCCAATCTTGTGAATCGTCTCCATTTTATTTGATGTCATTTAGTTTAATGGTCTTTGGCTTCTGTGCTTCTTGCTTGTGATCTGTACCTTCATAAACAAAAAGGTTTCTGAACAAGGCACTGCCAAGTCTGTTCTTGGGCAACATCCCTTTAACCGCTTTTTCCACAACACGAGTCGGATTCTTTCCGAACAATTCGCCTGCAGTCAGCATTCTCTGTCCTCCCGGGTAACCTGTATGACGGATGTAAGTCTTGTCATTCCATTTGTTACCGGTCAACTTGATCTTCTCAGCATTGATAACAATGACATTGTCACCGCAATCCACGTGAGGTGTAAAGTTAGGTTTGTGCTTGCCCCGGATGAGTTTTGCAACCTTCGAAGCCAGACGCCCCAACACTTCTCCTTCTGCATCGACAACAACCCACTCCTTGTTTACAGTGGCCTTGTTGGCGGATACAGTTTTGTAACTTAATGTGTTCACACGTAATTATTAAATATTAAACATTCCTTCTCGTCGTTTCAAACGAGTTTGCAAAAGTACAATATATTCTTCATTCTGCAAATAGCTGCAGGGGATATTTTTGCACTTTGCGGTTTCGGCAAATGATTTAGAACGAGGAGAATAGACAAAAAATTATGGAGAAAGCCTTTTAGTGCGCCTCGAGCCAATTTTGTCCCTCTCCCAGGTCCACGATCAAGGGGATGCTCATGGCATAGGCACTTTCCATTTTTTCCTTGATCAGGGGTCTCAGTGATGTCATTTCATCCTTGTGAATGTCAAACACCAATTCATCGTGAACCTGAAGGAGCATTTTTGACTTGAATTTCTTTTTCTGGAATATCTTGTGCAGATCGATCATCGCAATCTTGATGATATCGGCCGCACTGCCCTGAATAGGAGCGTTTACGGCGTTTCGCTCGTCGGCGCTGCGCACCACCGCATTTCTCGAATTGATGTTTTTCAGGTAGCGCCTTCGACCGAGTATGGTTTCCACGTAGCCGTGGTCCCGTGCGAAATCCACCTGTTTGGAAATGTAGCTTCGAAGGGTAGGGTAGGTTTCGTAATAGGTGTCGATCAGCTCCTTGGCCTCCTTGCGGCTCAGGTCGGTCTGTTGACTCAGACCGAAGGAAGAGACCCCATAGATGATTCCAAAATTAACGGTCTTGGCATAACTCCTCTGTTGCCTGGACACTTCGTCAAGAGGAACCTTGAATACACGGGCTGCCGTCGACTTGTGGATATCCTCCCCTCTCTGGAAGGAAGCTTTCATCTCTTCATCCCCACTGAGTTCTGCTATCAGTCGAAGCTCAATTTGTGAGTAGTCTGCTGCCAGAAGCCTGTAATCATTGTCACGGGGAATAAAAGCCTGACGGATCAATTGGCCCCGATCGGTTCGAATCGGAATGTTTTGCAGGTTGGGATTGTTCGAGCTCAGACGCCCGGTAGCGGCCACGGTCTGACTGTAAGTAGTATGGACGCGTCCGGTGGAAGGCTGCACTTCGTTGGGCAAGGCATCCACATAGGTGTTCTTCAGTTTCACCAGCCCTCTCCATTCGAGGATATCTGCGACTATCTCGTGTTCTGACGCTAATTTCGAAAGGATCTCTTCACCCGTTGCATATTGTCCGGTGCGCGTCTTTTTGGGTTTGTCCATGAGCTTGAGCTTTTCGAACAAAACTACACCGAGCTGCTTGGGAGAGGCCAGGTTGAAGTCTGTGTCGGCCTCTTTGTAGATCTTGGTCTCGAGCGCTTTTATTTCCTTGTCGAATTCGCCGGAGAGCACAGCCAGGAATTCGGTGTTCAGGTTGATCCCCTCGATCTCCATGGAGGCCAGAACCTTCACAAGGGGTATTTCGATTTCGGAGAACAGCTTGGTGAGGCCATTTTTTTCAAGTTCCTTTTCGAAAAGCTGTTTGAGCTGCCAGGTCACATCGGCATCCTCCACCGCGTATTCCGTGACTTTGTCGAGAGGCACGTCACGCATCGACCCCTGGTTCTTTCCTTTCTTGCCGATAAGGGTTTCGATGGAGACAGGGGAATAGCCCAGGTAGGTTTCTGACAGCAAATCCATGTTGTGCCTCATGTCAGGGTTCAAAAGGTAATGAGCGATCATGGTGTCAAACAAGGGGCCCTTGATTTCGATTCCGTAATTGAGCAGGACCTTGATGTCGTATTTCAGATTTTGGCCGATTTTCTCGATATCTTCACTTTCAAAAAAAGGAATGAGCTTTTGGAGCCTGGCTTTGGCGAGCTCCTCCTCTTCGGGTATCGGCACATAATAGCCTTTGCCTGCCGCATAGGAGAAAGCGATTCCCACCAGTCGAGCCTCCAGGGTGTTCAGACTTGTCGTTTCAGTATCGAAGCAGACCGATTTTTGCTTCATGAGTTTTCCCAGCAGCAAATCTATGCCCAGGTCGGTGTCCAAGAATTGATAAAGGTGGTCCCTGGTTTCTATGGTCCCGTAGCCCCCAGTGAAGGAAGCACCCGAATCACCGGAATTACCACCCGGTGAGGCCTGTGAAAAAATATCCAGTTGTTGCCCGTCCTCGTTGTTGGAGATCGTCTGGTTGCCCGACGTTTTCCCGCCTGATTCACCAGATCCCGACGATCCGGATCCTACTTCGGTGTAGGTATTTCCTTCCCGGTTGAAGATACGTTCAAGATTTTGAAGGGCGCGCCTGAATTCGAGTTCCTGGAAGATCTCGGTCACTTTTTCCAAATCGGGGTGGTTCAGCTCAAAATCCTCCTCATGGAACTCCACCGGGCAATCCAGCATGATCGTGGCCAACTGCTTGGAAAGAATTCCCATTTCTTTGTTCTGCTCCACTTTTTCCTTCATTTTACCTTTGAGCTCATGGGTGTTTTCCAACAGACCCTCCATGCTTCCGTACTCTTTGAGGAATTTCTTGGCTGTTTTCTCGCCAACTCCGGGCAGACCGGGGATGTTATCCACTGAGTCCCCCATCATGCCGAGGTAGTCGATCACCTGTTTTGGGTCTTCAATCTCAAACTTCTCCTTGACCTTGTCGACATCCCAGATCTCGATTCCGTTGCCCATGCGAGCCGGCCGATACATGACGATGTTGTCTGAAACCAGTTGGGCGAAGTCTTTGTCCGGAGTGACCATATAAGTCATATACCCGGCCTTTTCGGCCTGCTTTGAGAGCGTCCCGATCAGATCATCTGCCTCGTAGCCCTCCTTTTCAATAACCGGAATGTGCATCGCCTCAAGTATCCTGTGTATATAGGGGACGGCGATTTTAATGGCCTCAGGGGTTTCAAGACGGTTGGCCTTGTACTCCGGAAAGGCTTCCGTTCGGGCGACCGATCCTCCCTTGTCGAATGCCACGGCCAGGTGATCCGGCTTTTCCCGTCGTATCACATCGAGCAGGGAATTGGTGAACCCCATGATCGCAGAAGTGTCCATGCCTTTTGAATTGATTCTCGGATTTTTGATAAAGGCGTAATACCCTCTGAAGATCAATGCATAGGCATCCAATAAAAAAAGTCGTTTCTGCTCGGCCATGGGACGTGGGTTTATTATCCGCGACAGCGGGATTTGATGTGAGTAAAAGTACAAATTTGTGAGCGCTGATAAAAAGTTTTGATTCTTTTGCTAAACCGTTAATTTTTAAGGGCTTTATCAGACTTGTTTCGAGAAAATACTATATTTGTAGGAATTGACAAAAACAAGAGAATGACGAAGTTTGGAGAATTGATTGGATCGAAGACCCCCACGCTGATTGATTTTTACAAAGACTGGGAAGATGACAGGAACAACCTGCATTCTGTTCTGCGCGACGTCGCTGCCGCACTGGGTGACAAGGCCAAAGTAGTCAAGATTGACATCTCAAAAAATGAGACCCTGGCTGCCGCCCTGCGAATCAAGGGTAACCCGACATTCATCATCTACAAGGATGGCGAGATGAAATGGCGACAGACCGGCCAACAGGACGCCAACACCCTGATCAGTTTGGTGGAGCAATACGTTTAGTATTGATCATTATGGCTAGTAGAGGGGCTTGAAGTCGTACCCTATTTCTTGAAAGTGCTTCAGAATTCTCGGGAGCACGTAGTCCAGATTCCTAAAAGACTTATCGCTGTCGTGGAATACCACAATGCTTCCATTTTGAATGCTTTTGGCGGTTAATTCAAAGCATTCTTCCTTACTTAGACGCTGATCAAAATCCCCACTGAGCACATCCCACATGACGATTTTGTAGCCCTTTTTTCTGAGTATTTTAGCCTGTAACGGGCGAATGCGTCCGTGAGGAGGTCGGAAGAGCTTGGAGCCCTTTTTGGCCCTGTCTTTTTTCAAATCTGCCTGGAGGTAGCCTTCAGCCTTCAAAATATTCTTGACATATTTTTGGGTTGGAGTCTTCCAGCCCACGAGGTGATTGAAGGTGTGATTTCCTACAGCGTGTCCCGCATCCAGGATATCCTGGTAAATGATAGGGTGCCTTTGAATGTTCTCCCCCACGCAGAAGAAGGTGGCTTTGGCATTATGCTCCTCAAGCGTCTTCAGAACCCAGGGTGTGAAGTCCGGAACGGGCCCATCGTCGAAGGTCAGGTAGATCTCCTTTTTGCTCGTATGGATTCTCCACGAATAGTTGTGGAAAAAACGCTGAACGATCCAAGGGGTTTTTATCAGATAGGGTCGCATAGGTCCTCTTAATTATTCGGCCGCTTCAAGAACTTCTTCCAGCAAAGTCACCGAATCCATAAAGTCCTGTCTCAATTTTGACGAATACTCCTCCGTGTCGTATTCCACACAGGTCGCAATCACATAGCGATACAGGTCCAGGGTGCTTTCCAGCTCACCAAAGTTCAAGGAGATCTCATAGGAGTCCAGTCCGCTGAAATAGAAGATGCGTTCCCTGAAATTGTTCACCAGGAACTCGGTAATTTTCCTTGCTTTTTCAGGTCGGTCAATGCGGTAATAGGATTCAATGTGGCCGATCACCAGGTTGAAATACCCGTATTTTTCAATCGGCATGTTCTCGATCGACATATCGAGAATCTCCTCGGCTTTTGCAAAATCATCCTCCTTGATCAACTCGTCGGCCAGCCTTCCCAGGCTGTTTCTGAGTGAGATCCCGTTCTTGCGGGTTTCCGGGTCGTGGTAGATGTCTGCATTCGAGTTTTTCCAGGCCCACTTCTTGACATTGGCATACATGATATCCGTATCGATACGGCCCATGTCCATAAAACTGCGATCTGCAATTGGGGTTTTTATCGGTACAAACTTATAGGCCAGGCCGTCAAGCTGCAGGTAGTCCTTGAGCCAGATATATTCTTTGTCTGCCTGAGCGCCGCCTGTAAAGTAAAGGGGTCTTTCCCAATTGTTGTTGGCCAGGATGTCGAGCATGAGAATCCTGTTTTTGATCAAAGCTGCGTCCGAAATCTGGATGTCTATATAAGGCTCGATCAGGTGGGCATCCTTTTCAGGGACAATTCCATTCCTTATCACGGCCTCCTTGTCAACAGGGATTCGGATTCGCGTGGTCGGATAAACTTTCTCCGGGTGTCCGTTTTCCTCGAAATCGATATAGGTTCTGCTGTCCTTGCTTTGGATCCACTTCATGAAGAAATCGATGCTCACAATAGAATCCTGGAACTGTGGAAACGGATACGGGTAGTGATATGCCACATCCAGGGATCCTTCTTTGTA
>JAHEHE010000023.1 GCA_024644725.1 Flavobacteriaceae bacterium
GTCAGGGGAGGTAAACCGGCATTGGGAGTCATTTATGTTCCGGTTTCCAAGGAGCTTTATTTTGCCGATGTCGAGAACTCGCTGGCCAATAAAATAACCCTCGTCTCTCACAAAGTAGAGGATGAAATCAGTTTTAAAAAGGAGAACAACATCGCTCCTTCATCGAAAGGTTCCGAAAACATTCGTGTTGTTGGAAGCCGCTCTCACATGAATGAAGCCACAGAAGATTTTGTAAAATCTTTGAATGAACCGGGTGTAAAGGTGGATATTGTTTCCAAAGGAAGTTCCTTGAAGTTTTGCCTGGTAGCAGAAGGAAAAGCAGATGTTTACCCTCGCTTTGCCCCCACTATGGAATGGGATACTGCGGCAGGTCAGGCCATTTGTGAAGCGGTAGGGCTTCAGGTCATCTCCAAAGAGACAAATGCAACGCTGCTTTACAATAAAGAAAATCTCCTCAATCCGTGGTTCATTGTGGAACATTAATGATCTTGATGGAATCATCAAGTTCCTAAAATTTGTATTGAATAAAAACGAAATTATGGAATCCCCGAAAACGAAAACAAAGACCATCTCTGTTTCAGCTGAGAAGCGTCATATCATGAAGACGTTTACCTGGAGGATCATTGCGACGCTGACGACAACATTAATAGCCTGGGTGATCACCGGTGATCCTATGATTGGTCTTCAGGTGGGAAGCGTCGAATTTGTAATTAAGATGCTTCTCTATTATCTTCACGAGAAAGCATGGCACCAGGTGAAGATCAAATAACTGGTTAGAGATAGATGGAAGAGAATATCATACGACACGATTATTCGGTCAATCGACAAGATCGAAGAGCCAATTTAGGGCAGAACTCTTTCCTTATGTGGTTTACGGGTCTATCCGGATCAGGGAAATCGACCATTGCAAACGCGCTGGAGCACAAGCTTCATGAATTAGGTTACAAAACCTATGCGCTTGATGGAGATAACATCCGAAAAGGAATCAACAAGGGATTGACGTTTAGTCCGGAAGATAGAACTGAGAATATTCGAAGAATTGCAGAAGTTGCAAACCTTTTGGTAGACTCGGGAATTATAGTGCTTGCGGCCTTTGTTTCTCCCTACAAAAAAGATAGGGAAAACATTCGGGGAATCGTTGGAAATGATAACTTTGTCGAGATTTTTGTGAATACTTCCCTTGAGGAATGTGAACGAAGGGACGTGAAAGGGCTTTATAAAAAAGCCAGAGCCGGTGAGATCAAGGACTTTACAGGCGTAAATGCGCCCTATGAGGCTCCGGAATCACCTGACATTGAAATAATAACTGATGATCTTTCTTTGGAACAATGCGTTGAAGCGGTGTTCGAAAAGATCAAACCAAAATTGGAAATATGACCCGATATTATTTGAACTACCTGGACGAGCTGGAGTCGGAGGCCGTTTTTGTGCTGAGAGAAGTTCAGGCTCAATTTCAGAATCCAGTCATCTTGTTTTCAGGGGGTAAGGACTCGATCGTCCTGGCCCACCTGGCAAAAAAAGCCTTTTATCCGGCCAAGATTCCCTTTGCCTTGATGCATATAGACACCGGTCACAACTTTCCTGAGACGATCCAGTTTAGGGATGATTTGATTAACAAACTTGGAGCCCGACTGATTGTCGGTTCGGTACAGGAGTCTATTGATAACAACAGGGTAGTTGAAGAAACTGGTAAGAATGCCACGCGAAACGAGCTTCAGATCACGACCCTTTTGGATGCCATCGAAGAGCACCAGATCGACTGTGCAATCGGTGGTGGACGACGTGACGAGGAGAAAGCGCGCGCTAAAGAGAGATTTTTTTCGCACCGGGATGATTTCGGACAATGGGCCCCAAAAAATCAACGACCTGAGCTTTGGAACCTGTTTAATGGAAGAATGCGTCAGGGAGAACATTTCAGAGCCTTTCCGATAAGCAACTGGACCGAAATGGATGTGTGGAACTATATCCTCAGGGAGAATATCGAAATCCCCAGCCTGTATTATGCACATGAGAGAAAGGTGGTCTGGCGCAATGGCAGCTGGATCCCTGTATCTGAGTATTTGGTTATGCAAGATGATGAGGAGATCGTAACCAAGAAGATCCGATTCCGAACCCTGGGAGACATTACGATCACAGGAGGAATCGAAAGCGAAGCCGATACGCTCGATAAAATCGTGGGAGAAGTTTCTGCCATGCGGGAAACAGAGCGCGGTAACCGAGCGGACGACAAGCGCTCGGAAACCTCTATGGAGGATAGAAAGAAACAGGGATATTTTTAGACTGAAAAAGACAGAGATATGAGCATAGATAGCAATCAGCTACTAAGATTTACCACCGCGGGGAGCGTTGACGATGGAAAAAGCACCCTGATCGGAAGATTGTTGTATGATTCCAAATCGATATTTGAGGACCAAATTGCCTCTGTTGAAAAAACGAGCAAGAGGCGAGGTATGGAGACCGTCGATCTGGCACTTTTTACAGATGGATTGAGAGATGAGCGGGAACAGGGCATCACGATTGACGTGGCTTACCGATATTTCACCACGCCGAAAAGGAAGTTCATCATCGCCGATACACCGGGCCATGTTCAGTATACCCGAAACATGGTCACCGGGGCGTCAACAGCTAATGTAGCCATAGTCCTGATCGATGCTAGAAACGGTGTGATCGAGCAAACAAAGAGACATTCGTATATCGCTTCTCTCTTGCAGATTTCTCACATTATAGTATGCATCAACAAGATGGATCTGGTCGATTACAGCGAGGAGGTCTACAATGACATCGTTATACAATACGAGGAGATGTCAGCGAAAATGATGATCAAGGATGTTCGATACATTCCGATCAGTGCACTTAATGGTGACAATGTAGTCAATCGCTCAGAAAACATGCCCTGGTATCAAAATGCGCCACTCTTGCATACCTTGGAGACGATTCACATAACCAGTGACAACAACATGGTGGACGCCCGATTCCCGGTACAAACAGTTCTGAGGCCCCAAAGCGAGGAGTTTCATGATTACCGGGGTTATGCCGGTACCATAGCTGGAGGAATATTCAGGCCTGGAGATTCGGTACGATTGCTCCCTTCGGGATTTGAGTCCAGGATCAAATCGATCAACCGTTACGATGAAGATGTTCAGGAAGCTTTCGAAGGCATGAGCGTCGCGATGACCCTGGAGGATGACATCGACCTGAGCCGCGGTGACATGATTGTCAAATCGAATAACCTACCCGTAAAGGACCAAAGGTTGACCGCGATGATCTGCTGGTTCAATGAGAATCCGGCGCGCCCAAGAGCCAAGTACATACTCAAACACACTTCAAACGAGCCGATGGCCATGATCACAGAGGTGGTCTACAAGGTAAATGTCAATACCCTGGAGCGCATCAAGGATGACAAGGAGATTCGAATGAATGATATCTGCAAGGTGAAAATTCGCACAACCGCGGCCATTATGATGGATGAGTATTCCCGAAACAGAAAAACAGGTAGCTTTATCCTGATTGACTCCGCCACGAATGAAACCGTTGCAGCGGGCATGCTCCAATGATCTTACCACGGATCTGAATCAGAGTCAGACGCTCCTTGGTTAGAGCGAATCCGATTGAAATTCGAACACAACATAAACAGGCCTCCAATTGGGGGCCTGTTTTGTTAGAAACTCCTATATTTGCAGACCAAAAATCAGGAGATGAAAGCTGGAATCGTAGGACTCCCCAACGTAGGAAAATCAACCCTTTTCAATTGTCTGTCGAATGCCAAGGCCCAATCGGCAAACTTTCCGTTTTGCACGATTGAACCCAATATCGGCGTTGTGAACGTGCCGGACCACCGTCTGGAAAAACTTGAGGAGCTGGTTCAGCCCGAACGGGTCGTACCAGCTACGGTAGAGATCGTTGACATTGCAGGTCTGGTAAAAGGTGCGAGCAAGGGAGAAGGGCTTGGAAACAAATTCCTGGCCAATATCCGGGAGACCGACGCGATCATTCACGTCTTGCGTTGTTTTGACAATGACAACATCGTGCACGTCGATGCGAATATCGACCCGGTCAGAGATAAGGAAACCATAGATATTGAATTGCAGCTCAAGGACCTCGAAACCGTTGAGAAGAGACTGGATCGAGTGAACAAAGCAGCTCGAACAGGGGATAAGGAAGCGATCAAGGAAGCAGAAGTCCTGAAGAAATTGAAGACGGGTTTGGAGAGCTCAATCTCCGTTCGTGCCATAGACCTCACTGAGAAGGAGAGAGAGGCATACGTGAAAGCGCTTCAGCTTTTGACGGACAAGCCAGTACTTTATGTCTGCAACGTCGATGAGTCTTCTGCGGTGAGCGGAAACAGTTATGTGGAAGCTGTTCGCAAAGCGGTGGCCAATGAAACAGCTGAGGTACTGGTTTTGGCTGTTGCCACGGAGGCGGATATCATGGAACTCGACGACTACGAGGAACGGCAGATGTTTCTTGAAGATATTGGACTGGATGAACCCGGGGTTTCTAAGCTGATTCGGTCGGCTTACCGCCTGCTCAATCTCCAAACCTATTTTACGGCCGGTGAGAAAGAAGTCCGGGCCTGGACCATTCACGTTGGTGATTCGGCTCCAGCTGCGGCGGGTGTCATCCACACGGATTTTGAGAAGGGTTTTATACGTGCAGAGGTCATCAAATACGATGATTTCGTGCACTATGGCAGTGAGCTGAAGGTCCGTGAAGCCGGAAAATTGTCCGTGGAGGGCAAGGAGTATATTGTACAGGATGGCGACATGATGAATTTCCGTTTCAACGTTTGATGCCGGGAGCAGCACATTGAAGGGTAGACACTAATCCACGATTCCTATGAGTTTTTCGATTGAAGGCAAAGACAAGATGAGCTCGGCCCGCGCCGGCAGCTTTCAAACGGATCATGGGGTCATCCAAACCCCAATTTTCATGCCCGTGGGAACGGCGGCATCCGTCAAGGGGGTGCACCAGACTGAATTGAAGGATGAGATCGATGCTGACATCATCCTGGGCAACACATATCACCTGTATCTCAGACCGAAAACTGACATTCTGGAACAGGCCGGCGGACTGCACAAGTTCATGAGTTGGGACAGGCCCATCCTGACCGATTCAGGCGGATACCAGGTTTATTCTTTGTCGAACAGTCGAAAAATCAAGGAGGAAGGGGTGAATTTCAAATCACATATCGACGGATCTTCCCATTTTTTCTCACCCGAGTTCTCCATGGAGATTCAGCGCAAGATCGGAGCCGACATCATCATGGCCTTTGACGAGTGCACGCCTTATCCCTGCGACTACAATTATGCCAAGCGGTCGATGCACATGACGCATCGCTGGCTGGAGCGTTGCAAGATCTACCTCGAAAATAACCCTGAGAAATACGGATTCAGGCAATTTTTCTTCCCGATTGTACAGGGCAGCACGTATACGGATTTGCGCAAGCAATCTGCAGAGTATGTCGCGAACAGTGGCGCGGTAGGCAATGCCATTGGAGGCCTGTCTGTGGGCGAACCTGCGGAGGAGATGTATGAAATGACTGAGGTGGTCACCTCTATTTTGCCTGAGGACAAACCTCGATACCTCATGGGAGTGGGAACCCCAATCAACATACTCGAAAACATTGCCCTCGGAATCGATATGTTCGATTGCGTCATGCCCACGCGAAATGCAAGAAACGGAATGCTGTTCACCGCTCACGGAACCATGAATATGAGAAACAAGAAGTGGGAAAATGATTTTTCACCCATCGACCCGATGGGGCACACTTTTGTGGATACCTTGTATTCCAAAGCCTACCTGCGGCATTTGACCGTGTCTAACGAGTACCTGGGCAAACAGATCGCCAGCATCCATAACCTGGGCTTCTATCTCTGGTTGGTTCGTGAGGCCAGAAAGCATATCTTAGCTGGAGATTTTAGCGAATGGAAAGAGAAGATGGTCCGGCAAATGGACAACAGACTGTGATTCAAGCGTTCCGATTTTGAAGATTCTTGACAAATATATACTGCGAAAGTATTTCGTTACTTTTTTCTTTACACTTGTCATTCTGATACCGATTGCGATTGCGATTGACGTGTCCGAAAAGGTGGGAAAATTTTTGAAGGCCGACGATCTCACGCTCAACGAAATTTTGTATGATTACTACGTAAACTTCATAATCAATTACGGAAACACCTTCATGCCGCTGGGCCTTTTTATTTCGGTGATTCTTTTTACCTCGAAGATGTCGAGCAATTCTGAGATTATTGCGATCCTTTCCTCCGGTTTGTCCTTCAAAAGATTTCTTCGGCCCTATCTCATCGGGGCAACCGTCATTACCATTCTATCGCTCTATGCCAATCACTTCGTTGTCCCTAAGGCAAACAAGACTCTTGAGAAGTTTGAGGAGACCTATTTACGTTCCATTTATAAAAAGAAAACGAAAAGTTCTGTGAGCAAGGTCAGTCTTCAATTGAGTGAAAACGAGTACATCTATCTCGGGAACTTTAATTTCAAGTCCAAAAACGGGTACAATTTCTCTTATGAGAAATTTGAGGGTAACAAACTTATATACAAGTTGATGTCTCAGAATATTCGATGGAACGAAAACGACAGCACCTATCGTCTGAGCAACTATAAGAAAAGATATGTCGGGATCGAGCACGACAGCATAGACTCAGGAAGCTTTATGGATACCCTGTTTAATTTTCAGCCCAAGGATCTGTTGTACGTGGACTATCTGGCGAGGGAAATGTCTTCGACGGATTTGAGTGAGCACATTGATCTGTCGGAGGATCGGGGCGTGAAAAACCTGAACAATTATAAGGTAGAGCTGTACAAACGAACAAGTCTGCCTGTTTCTTCCTTTGTGTTGACGCTTATTGCGGTAACCCTGGCCTCCAAGAAGAGAAGGGGAGGTATCGGTATCAACCTCGCTGCAGGGATCAGTTTGATGTTTCTCTACGTGTTCTTTATGAAGGTGGCCCAGGTTTTGGGATCAACGGCTGAATCCTGGCCCTTCTTCATGGTATGGATACCGAATGTGTTCTTTGGCGCGATTGCGATTTATCTTTTAGTCCATGCCGAACGATAAGATCAAAAACCAGCTTCACCTTCACTTCATTGTGTTCATCTGGGGCTTTACAGCCATTCTGGGAGCTTTGATTTCAATCGATGCCGTTCCATTGGTCTGGTATCGTGTGCTTCTGGCTTCGGCCGCCTTGTACCTGGTTTTGCGGATCAGAAAAGTGCGATTTGACGAAAACTGGGCAGACCTGCTTAAACTGGCCATAGGCGGGCTTATTGTAGCGCTTCACTGGGTTACCTTCTTCCATGCCATTAAAATTTCAACGGTCTCAACAACCCTGGTGTCTCTCTCCTCCAGCGCTTTTTTTGTTGTGCTGATCAAGCCCTTTTTCGAACGCAAAAAATTTCAGTGGTATGAACTTTTTCTCGCTCTTGTCGCCATCGTGGGATTTGTGGTGATTTTCAGAAGTGAGACGGTTTATACGGAAGGAATTCTTGTGGCCCTGGCATCGGCATTTCTCGTAGCCTTATTTGCAGTCATGAACAGCCGTTTCATTCAGAAGTACAGCGGCAGCAAGATTGCCTTTTACGAGCTTTTTTTTGCCATGGTCTTCCTGAGCGCATTGCTTTTGGTCGAAGGCAAATTCACACCCGACTTTTTCAAAATGTCCCAAAGGGATTGGATCTACCTCCTGGTGCTTGCCTTGGTATGCACCGCATATCCATTTGTAGTCGCCACGAATCTCCTTAAAAGAATGAGTCCGTTCACCATCGTCCTGACCAATAATCTCGAGCCTGTGTACGGAATTATCCTGGCCCTGCTGATCTTTGGGGACAAAGAAATGATGAGCCTGCAGTTCTACCTGGGGGCACTTGTCATCTTGTCTTGTGTGATTTTAAATGGATGGATCAAGAATGTCAGGTTCAAAAAGGGTACCTGATTCGGGACCGATTTTTAATAGATTTAACTTGCTATATTTGTAGCGATGAATCATCACTTTTTCAAAAATAAAATATGGAATATTTAGATTTTGAATTGCCGATAAAAGAGTTGGAAGACCAGCTTGACAAGTGCAAGTTGATAGGAGAAGAGAGCGACGTAGACGTGACGGAAACTTGCCAACAGATAGAAAAAAAACTGGAAAGCACACGAAAAGATATATTCAAGAATCTGACCGCCTGGCAGCGCGTTCAGCTTTCAAGACACCCCTCGAGGCCCTATACTCTTGATTTTATTAAGGCCCTGACCAAAGGGACTTTCATGGAACTGCACGGTGACAGAACCGTGAAGGATGACAAGGCCATGGTCGGAGGGTTGGGTAAAATTGGAGACCAGTCCTATATGTTCATAGGTCAGCAAAAGGGGTACAACACCAAAACGAGACAGTATCGTAATTTCGGGATGTCGAATCCCGAAGGATACAGAAAGGCCTTGCGCCTGATGAAAATGGCGGAGAAATTCAAAATTCCCGTGGTTACCCTGATTGATACACCGGGAGCCTATCCTGGTCTGGAGGCTGAAGAGCGGGGGCAAGGAGAGGCCATCGCCCGTAATATTTTTGAGATGACCAGGCTGAAGACGCCTATCATTTCGATCATCATTGGCGAGGGAGCCTCCGGAGGAGCTCTAGGCATCGGGGTTGGAGATAGGGTTCTAATGCTGGAAAACACCTGGTACACTGTCATCTCCCCGGAATCCTGTTCTTCCATTCTCTGGAGGAGCTGGGAGTACAAGGAAGATGCTGCAGAAGCGCTTAAGCTTACCGCAAAGGACATGAACCGGCTAAAACTCATTGATGGGATCATCAAAGAACCGCTGGGGGGTGCACACACCGATCGCGAAAAGACATACAAATCGGTCGAAATGGCGATCAAAAAGGCTTATAAGGAGCTCAGTGAACTGACCGAAAAGAAACTTGTCACAGCTCGTATGGACAAGTACGCCAATATGGGTGTTTACAAGGGATAATCAGACTATTTTTTGTAATTTTAAGTGTCCGGCATAAAGTCGGATCACTTGATATGAAAATTCTCAGTGCCGAGCAGATGCGCCTGACCGATCAGGCCACGATCCAAAATGAGCCCATATCGTCAACCGACTTGATGGAACGGGCAGCCGATCGCTGCGTCAAACGGATACTCGAAGAAAAACCAGCAGCTGATCTCGAGTTTTGGATTTTTTGTGGGATTGGAAACAATGGTGGAGACGGACTGGTCATCGCCCGTCTCTTACTCGGACTGGGATTCAAGGTTCACACCTTTATACTGGAATTCAGCACCAACTACAGCCCTGATTTTAACATCAATCTCGAAAGGCTTCGGGACCAGGGCTACGAACCCGACTTGATACGGAACGCTTCAGATTGTCCGGACATTGCTGATTCCTGTTGGATAATTGATGCCATTTTCGGAACCGGCCTCAGTCGTGCTCCCGGAGGTTGGCTCAGGGAAGTCATTGCACAGATAAACCGTAGTCCGTCCCGAGTGATTTCCATAGATTTTCCGTCGGGGCTGTTTTCCGAGGTTCCTGTTGAGGATCCGGAATCCATTGTAAAGGCCTCTCTTACCCTGACTTTTCAACAGCCGAAGCTCGCTTTTTTGTTGCCCTCTGCATATCAATTCGTCGGTGAATGGGAAATTCTGGATATCGGCCTGTCAAATGACTTCATAGAACAACTTGAAGACTGTCATGAGCTGATTGATCTTAAGCTAGCCCGGCAACTCTTCAGGCAAAAGGGGCGATTTGATCACAAAGGGACTGCAGGTCACAGTTTGCTCTTGGGGGGAAGTTTTGGTAAAATCGGTGCCGTCATATTGGCTTCAAAAGGTGCGCTGCGTGCCGGATCGGGGCTGGTATCCGTCTACGTGCCCAAGTGTGGATATGATCCGCTGCAGACTGCAAATCCTGAGGTCATGGTGGAGGTGGATGACGAGCAATACATCCAATTCTTCAATTTCAGAACCAAACCCACAGCCATCGGCATCGGCCCGGGTCTGGGTACCCATATCAAAACCAAAAAAGGTTTTGTAAAGTTCCTGAAGTCTCATTCCGATCCGTTGGTTCTGGATGCAGATGCATTGAACATCATTTCGGAGCACGATGAAATCAAGGAGCTTATTCCTGCCAAAAGCATTCTAACGCCGCATCCGAGAGAGTTCGAACGCCTGGCCGGGCCCTGGGCCAATGATTTTGAGAAACTTCAGAAACAACAGGAATTTGCAAGGCGCTACAATTGTGTCGTGATACTCAAAGGTGCCTACACCTCGATAACTCAGGGTCCGAATATCATCTTCAATGGCTCGGGCAATCCTGCTCTGGCAACTGCCGGAAGCGGGGATGTGCTTACCGGAATCCTCACCGGACTCCTTGCTCAGGGATACGATTCCTTGCCGGCCAGCATGCTGGGGGTCTTCCTGCACGGAAGAGCTGCTGATTTAGGCATTGAAAATGAAGAGTCCCAGGAGTCTTTTATTGCGTCAGACATCCTAAAATTCTATGGCAGGGCCGTGAAAGAACTCTACTCCCGGTGAGAAAGTCTTGAAGGTAAATATTGGCATCAATTTTGAGTTTATTCTTTAGGTTAATCCGATGAATCCTCTATCCCTATGAATCCATTCATCCGATAAATAAATTCCAATGAGGACATTACTTGCAGCAATTGTTTTTATTTCCATTCTGGCTGGAGCCTGTCATTCGAGTAAAACAGGGACTCAGACCGATGGTAAATCCACAAGTCAGGACACCCTGACGGGAACCGCAACGCTCGACACGATAAAGATTGAGAATGATGAGCTCGAATACGAGATCATCATCCTTGAAATCGGGTTCAATCAGTGGCTGGTCACGCAACCGCCGATGAACTACTGGTCGTTGAACGTTCTTCAACAAAGGAACAGAGCATACGTCTTTGAATGGAATCAAAGGGCTGCCAATCCGACGGCATGGAATCCAAATCTGTACAATCAATTCATCGACTACGAGCCGACCATCAATTACGGCCTTGAGGTGAATTACTTGTTATATATGTACTTTGAGTTCTTCCAACAGAAGTACAGACAGCGCTTATAGCATCACATTTTTTTCAAATCGATCAGAATAGAGAAGGTCCTGTTGATGTCCTCCTCTTTGACAACGAGCGTGATCTCGTGCGTGGTGGAGATGACCTCCTGAACCGGAATATTGGCCCAGGCCAGCTGTTTGAGTATGAAATAGTAAATCCCGGACTGCTCCAGGTTGACCTTCGGCAGTTTGATGGTAATCGAGGCCAGTTTGCTCATGGAGTTGATCAGTTCCTCCTCCTTAAAAATATCATCGACTTCCTCCTTTAGATTTGCACTGATCACGATATTGGTCTCGAAGATGCCCTGAGATACGGTGAAGAAGGACTCCCTGTTGTTTCCAATTCGGGCAAAGATCTTTGATATGTTCAGGGGAAGCGTACTGGAATTTTTAAACGTATAGTCAAAAAGATCCGAGCGCACGATGAAATCTCCTAGTTTCAGGGAAAGTGACTTGACATTCTTTCTTATTTTCAGGATCTCAATGGGTGACATTCGATTGATCGACATCATCACCGCCCCGGTTTTCACCTCTTTCCCTAAAATTTGTTCCACCTCGGGCTGAATGAGCCTGGCCAGCGAGGAGACATTGATCAGCTTGTCCTGCATGGCTTCTTCGATAAAGGGCGTTCGCTTGATGATGGTCTCGACTGTTTCCTGGATTGTCTTCATTGTTAAAATTTACACATAGTGTTATAATTTGTAAATATATTTTAATTTTTTCTTCACCTCGAAATAAAATGAAAATATTTGTCCAAATTCAATAAGAAATGATCGTACTCAAGTTTGGTGGAACCTCAGTGGGTTCCGTTGAAAATTTTCGAAAAGTAGCTGATATAGTCAATCAGGTAAGGGAAGACAGAATCGTCGTGCTTTCGGCCATGTCGGGTGTGACCAACACACTGGTTGAGATTGCCCACCACCTTAAAACAGGGAATAAAGAACGAGCAATTTTCTTAATTGAGAGCCTCGATCGGAAATATCGGGAAGTGGCTCGGGATTTGCTTCCGGATGCAGCTATGCAGGAAAAAGCCTATCACTTCTTGGAAACCCACAACGCTTTGTTGAACAGAATAGCAAGCGAAGACTTTACGGAAAGCTCTGAAAAAGAGATATTGGCGCAAGGTGAGTTGGTGTCGACTCAGCTTTTCCATTACTACCTGGAGTCCATCAATGTTTCCAGTGAACTTTTATCAGCTCTTGATTTTATGCGAATCGACCGCAACGGAGAACCCGACGCAGATCGTATTCGACAGAACTTGCGCAAAGTTCTTCAAAGTGATTCCGGAAACAGAACCTACATCACCCAGGGATACATCTGCAGGAACCCTCTGAACGAGATTGATAACCTGAGGAGGGGAGGTAGTGACTACAGTGCCTCGCTGATCGGGGCCGCGGCAGATGCCAGGCAAATCCAGATCTGGACCGACATTGACGGGATGCACAATAATGACCCGAGGTATGTGGAAAACACGTTTTCCGTCGGGGAGCTGTCGTTTGACGAGGCTGCTGAGCTGGCCTATTTCGGAGCCAAGATTCTGCATCCGCAAAGCATTATCCCTGCCAAGGAGAACAACATTCCGGTGCTTTTGAAAAATACATTCAGGCCGGATTCCCCCGGGACACTTATTCACCAGGGAGCGGAGGTGAGGAGCATCAGGGCGGTTGCCGCCAAGGACAACATCACGGCAATCAAGATCAAATCCTACCGCATGCTGATGGCTTATGGTTTTCTGAAAAATGTGTTTGAGGTCTTCGAAGATCACAAGACCGCCATTGATATGATTACCACTTCTGAGGTGGCCGTGTCACTGACAATTGACGATACGACGAAATTGGCTCAGATCAAAAAAGGGCTGAAGGGATTTGGAACCATTGAAGTGGATTCTGACCTAAGCATCATCTGTATCGCCGGAGATATCTCGCAGAACAAAAAGGGTGTTACCGCTTCCATCTTCAACAGCCTGAAAGACATTCCGATTCGCATGATCTCTTATGGGGGAAGCAACTATAACCTGTCTTTCCTGGTAAAGACTTCCGACAAGTTAGCGGTGCTCAATCTCCTGAATGAGGGACTTTTTAAAGATTTGGCCCAAAGAGACCTGGCTGTGGTATGATGCGCTAGGAAGTCTGCCAAAAAAAAAACCATCCGATGTGGGATGGCTTTTTTTAATTAAATGTCTTCAAAATTGACGTCGGTAAAACTTTCCGGCGAGCTGTTGCTCGATTCATCCATTTTTACGCTCTCGCCGTTGATTTTATTGTAGTCCTTTTGGTGTCTTTCGCTGATGACTTCTTCTCCTTTTTCATCCAAAATGAAATCCGTCGCTTTTTTCAGGATATCATTGAATTCGTGAAAGTCTTCTTTGTAAAGATAAATCTTGTGTTTCTTATAGTGGAATGACCCATCGTCGTGGGTGAATTTCTTGCTTTCCGTGATCGTCAGATAATAATCGCCGGCTTTTGTTTCCCTAACATCAAAAAAATAGGTTCTTCTACCTGCTCTCAGTACCTGAGAAAAAATTTCCTCGTGATCAACAAAACCTTTTTCTTCCATATTCTTTGATAATTTTGTTTAGCGTTTAAAAAATAGTTCAGACAAATCTATAAAATTATATTACGTATGCAACAATTATTTTAACGCCCGGGCTTAGGATTCCTGCCCGCTCAGCTTCTCTTCGAGCTGCTGATTGTAGATGTCCTGGTAGTAACCTTCCTTCATGATAAGATCTTCATGCACACCCGACTGAACAACCTTTCCGTGATCGAGAACTATAATGTGATCGGCATTTTTAACCGATGAGGTCCTGTGACTGATGATGATGGTTGTTTTGCCTTTTGTGGCCTTGCCCAGGTTCTTAAGGATGATTTCTTCGGTTTCCGTATCAACCGCTGACAGACAATCGTCAAAGATGAGAATCTCCGGATCCGCGATAAGGGCCCGGGCAATGGATACCCGCTGTTTTTGTCCTCCGGAAAGAGTTACCCCGCGTTCCCCGACGAGTGTGTCGAAACCGTTCTGAAAATTTTCGATGTTATGCAGAATATAGGCCGATTCGGCAGCTTGTCGAATTTCTTCATCGTCTGCGGATTCCTTGCCAATGCGAATGTTGTTCTTTATGCTGTCAGAGAACAGAAAGGCGTCCTGCGGAACATAGCCGATACTCTCTCTTAGGTCCTGCAAATTGAGCTCCCTAATGGGTTGCTCATCGATGAGAATGTCACCCTGATCCACATCATACATGCGTGGGATCAGAGCCGCAATAGTCGATTTTCCACTTCCAGTTTTTCCCAGAATGGCGAGGGTTTTGCCTTGCTCGATCTTGAAGCTCACGTCCTTGAGTGCCTGGATATTGGTATCCTCGTAGGTGAAGGAGACGTTTCGAAACTCTATTTTTCCCTGAACCGGAGTGCGTTTTTCCTGTAGGTTCTGAATATCGGGCGTTTCCTGAAGAAATTCATTGATTCTCCTTTGGGACACTTCGGCCTGCTGAACAATGGAGGTCACCCAACCGACCACTGCCACGGGCCAGGTCAGCATGTTGACGTAGATGATGAATTCCGCTATGATACCGATATTGTCAATTTCTCCCCGGATGTATTGCATGCCCCCAACATAAATGACGAGGAGATTGCTGATCCCGATCAAGAGCAACATAAGTGGGAAGAAAAGTGCCTGTGCCTTATAAAGGGCAATATTTTTGTCTTTACTGGCTACGGCCAAATCTGAAAAGGATCGGGTAGTGAAGTTTTCAATGCTGTAAGCTTTGACCACATTGACCCCGGAGAAGGTTTCCTGGGCAAAGGTCGTCAACTTCGAAAGGTATTGCTGAACCACATTACTTCTTTCGTTGATCACCTTGCTAAGAAAGTAAATGGATACCGAAAGTACCGGTAACGGGAGAAGTGTGTATAGGGTCAATTTGGTGTCGATTCGTGCCATATTGGCGATTGCGATGACAAAGAGGACAAGCATGTTCATCGTATACATGATCGCCGGCCCGAAATACATGCGAACCTTGCCAATGTCTTCGCTGATCCGGTTCATCAGGTCTCCCGTTCGGTTGCGCTTGTAAAAATTGAGGGATAGATTTTCGTATTGTTCAAACACCTCGTTTTTAAGATCATACTCAATGAGTCGCGACATGACGATCAGGGTTTGACGCATCATGAACGTAAACAGTCCCGAGAGCAATGCCGCTCCGATGATATAAACGATATTGATGACCAGCTGTGACTTTACAATGTCGATATCAGTGATCCTGTTGTTACTGTAGTCCTCGACTACATTAAGCGATTCGCGAATGAGCTGGGGTATTTGAAGCGCAAAGATCTTTGCCACGATGGTGATGAGAATCCCTAGAATCAATCGATAGCGGTACTTCAGAAAAAATTTGTTCAGATAGCGAAGGGCACTCATAGAAAAGAAATCTCGACTTAGTGACCGCGAAGATACGTATAATTTGCCTTTCACTGGAATCGGTGAAAGCGGGAATTCCCGGATTGATTCTTAACTTCGCCGTCGAAATCCTTAAAAAAAAGTGGTATTTTTGCCCTTCATTGCATTGAGTGTGATTTAGTAATGAATATACGATCTTTTGAATTATGGTGAACCGGAGACATATCCGAATCAAGGTCATGCAATCCATTTACGCGGTGCTCCAGTCGCGAAGTGACGATCTTAAAAAACAAGAAAAATTCCTTCTCTTCAATATTCACAAGGCCAAGGACCTGTATGTGTTGCAACTGCTCTTTCTGCTTGCGGTTCGAGATCTTTCGATGGAGCATATTGAGATCAAAAAAAAGAAATACCTGGCAACCGAAGAAGATCGAAATCCCAATTTGAAGTTTGTTGAGAATTCGGTTTTGAAGTCCATAGAAAACAGCCCGGCGCTGAAAGATTATGCCAGGGACAAAAAGTTGGATCAATGGAAGGACAATCGGGAATATGTGCGAATCGTTCTTGACCAGATGACTGAGGATGAAAAGTACCTGGACTATATGAATTCCGGGCGAAACGATTTCAACGAAGATCGGGATTTCATCATTTACCTGTTCAAGGAGATCGTTGCTCCAAATGAGAAGCTTTTTGATTTTTATGAAAGTATCAATCTGGGTTGGGTGGACGATTACCCATTGGTCAATACAATGATTCTGAAAACGTTCAAGCAAATGAAGGCATCACATTCATTTGACCTGAAAGACCTGGTGGTCAAAGAAGACGACGAGGAGTTCTTGCTGGAACTGTTCCGCAAGGCCGTGTTGCACCAGGATGAGTTCACTGATGAAATTGACGCGAAAACGCCGAACTGGGATACGGAGCGCATAGCTGACCTCGACATGATCCTGATCAAAATGGCGCTCACTGAATTCATTTACTTCCCGTCTATACCGACGAAAGTGACCATTAATGAATACATCGAGATCGCCAAAGACTATTCGACGACCAAGAGCAGCTACTTCATTAATGGGGTTTTGGACAAATTGCTGAAGGATTACAACAATTCGGGGAAGCTAAAGAAAATTGGGCGGGGATTGTTGTAAAAAATTATACATTTGCAAGGAATAAAAAAATTAAACAATGATGAAGAATTTAATCGTTATTACTTTGGTCGTAATGGGCCTGTCATTTACTTCTTGTAAGGAAGATGCAACTAAGAAAATCAAGACAGAAAACCTTGAAGTTGCCAAGGAAAGAGACAGTGAAATCAAGATGGGTGGACCTCGATTCAAATTCGACAAAACCGAGCACGATTTCGGAACCATCAATGAAGGTGACGTGGTTGAAACTGTTTTTGCATTCACCAATGTGGGTAAATCAGAGCTGATTATCACTTCAGCCAAAGGAAGCTGTGGATGTACTGTGCCTGAATGGCCTAAAGAGCCTATCATGCCCGGTGAAGTAGGTGAAATCAAGGTGAAGTTCAACAGCTATCGAAAGCCGAACCTTCAGCAAAAGCAGATCACTTTGCGCACAAACACCGAAGGTGGGAAAGAGATCCTGAAGATCCGCGCCCAGGTTACTCCGAGTCCGAAAATGAAGCAGAACAGCTAAACAACGATATATGTACGATCTATTAGCTTTACAGGCCGGAGGGGGCGGCATAGGAAATTATGTGTTGATTCCCCTGATGTTCCTGGTTCTTTATCTCTTTATGATCCGTCCGCAGATCAAAAGGCAGAAAAATGAGAAGAAATTCCAGGCCTCGATCAAGAAAGGGGCAAAAGTGGTCACTACAAGTGGGATTCACGGTAAAATCATCGACCTGATCGACAATGACAATACCTGTGTCATAGAGACCGGAGCTGGGAAGATTAAATTCGAACGTTCCGCTATTTCGATGGAGCTCAGCAAGAAGTACGCTCCAAAAGAGGTAAAGAAGAAGTAACTCTTAGCTTGAAAGATATCTGAGGCTATCTGGAAAAATCCTTTTCCGATGGCCTCTTTTTTTATAATTTAGTCCGTGTAGTCTCAAAGATGGTCGAAAAGTCGGGTTCAAATAAAATGGATACTTTGAAGAGCAACAAAAAGCTCAGGGTGTTTTTGTTGTTTTTGTTTTTGTCCTTCCTGTTTTGGACCCTGATCAAACTTTCGCATGAATATATTTCGGACGTCGATTTTGGTCTTAAATACACCGACATCCCGAAAAACAAACTCATTCAAAATGAGCCCGAGAAAGAGATCAGACTCACGCTGAAGACTTCGGGCTTCAAGTTGCTCCGTTACGGGTTTAAGCCAAAAGTCCTCGAATATACTCTGACCGAAATCGATAGAAAGTCAGGGAGTGAGTATTACAGTGAGACCAGTTCGAACATCAATTTCCTTCAGGCTCAGCTGTCTGCTGAAACTGTGGTGCTCAACGCGGAGCCCGATACCTTGTTTTTTGATCTGGGCGTACGCAAGTCCAAAGAGGTGGAAGTCATATCCGAAGTGAATTTTGAGTTCAAGAATGGATTCAACTTTGTTCAGCCCGTCGAATTGGAACCACGGATGGTAACAATTTCGGGTCCGGAGAAGGTCATTGATACCATTGACAAGGTCTACACGGAAGATGTAACCCTGCAAGATCTGTCGGTTTCCTTCTCCCGAAAGATCAGAGTACGTCCTCCCAATGAAGCTGTAGAGCTATCCGAGCAGGAAGTGAGCGTGAAGGGAGAGGTGGATAAAATTACGGATGGATCCTTCTCGATCCCTTTTGAAGTCATCAATTTGCCCAGAAATTATTTGATCAGCACCTATCCGAAAGAAGTGAAAGTGGTGTTTCAGGTGGCTTTGAAAGATTTCAACAAAATACCTGAAAACAGTTTTCGCGTACAATGCGATTACAAGCAAACCGAAGACAACAACCTCGACTATTTGATTCCCGAGGTGGTTGAAAAACCCGAGATCATTTTTGACGTCAAGGTGATCCCCAATAAGATTGAATTTTTGATAAAGAAATAGAAGAGCACTTCATTTAACCAAAACAAAGTCCTTGAAGATAGTTGGATTGACCGGAGGAATTGGCAGTGGCAAGAGCACCGTTGCGCGGATGTTCGCAGAATTGGGGATTCCTGTCTATTTCGCTGATGATGAGGCGAAAAGACTTATGGTGACTTCCGAGTCGCTCATAGCTGGTATTAAAAAGAGGTTCGGTGAAAAAGCCTATGATCAAACAGGTCTGAACACCCGTTACCTGGCGGAAGTGGTCTTCAATGACAAAGAGAGTCTCAAGGCTCTCAATCAAATGGTGCACCCGGCCGTGGAGAAACACTTCAAGGACTGGGTCGGAAAACAGGACACAGCCTATGTCATCCAGGAGAACCCCTTGCTATTTGAGAAGAACAAACAGGATCAGTGCGATAGGATTGTTGTGGTAGCTGCCCCGATCGAGATGCGAATCGATCGCGTAAAGGCCAGGGATGGGGCGACCCGTTCGGAGGTTGAAGCGAGAATCCAAAATCAAATGGATCAGAACTACAAAGTGAAACACGCCGACTACGTCATTGAAAATGACGGGGACCTCGCCAGCTGTCGCGAGGCGGTGAATGCCATTCACAAAAATATACTTTCCGAAATTCCTTAAAAATTTAGAAAATGTCTTAATTTAATGTTAATTTAATTGATTATTTCGTTAACATTTGTTAAATCATTATTCATCTATTAAGGAAACTCTAAATTTGTCTTAATGAGTAAACGGATTTTCGTTTTGTTGATCGTATTGATGATCATCGCACTTCTAGGTATCATTACGGTTCAAATATTTTGGATCCGTTCTTCTATTGAATTAAAAGAGGAACAGTTTTCGACGGGCGTGAAGTTTGCTCTGTCACGGGTATCTGAAAATATACAGAAGCGTGAGTTTCGGGACAATATTTCGAGGTATGCGCCCATGATCGACAGCATGCAGAAATCAAAAGAGAGCAATGTTCGGGATTTTGTCTTTAAGCAGATCGATACCAGCAGAAATGAGGTCTTTACATTCAGACAAAGCATACTGGAGAATAACTACCAGAGTCAGTTTTCTCCTTTTGAAGCAGATACCGTCAACTTCAGGACCTTTTTGAGTCGTGAGGAGACGCAGGTCGAGAAAATTGAGTTCAATTCCAAGGATTTCTCAGATCTCTCTCCTAAAGATCGTATGGTCAAGGTGGAACGCCTCGATCGGTATGACAAACTGGAACTGGAGGGTATTTTCAAAAACATAGTATCGCGAACCCCAATCCATGACCGGATTAGCAACAATGAGATTCGCATGAACCTGGACAATGAACTAAGGGCACGAGACATTGACACGAAATTTGAGTACGGCGTGTTCAGTGACGGTGTTTTAACTAAGGTGAAATCCGATAAGTTCGTCGATCAGAGAGGTTATACCTATAAGGTTCCTCTGTTTGTAACCGATCAGGAGTCCAGTGATTACCAGCTCTTTGTGAGCTTCCCTGAGAAAAAGGAGTACATCCTGTCGACAATGTCGTGGATATTGGTCCTCTCGGCCGTTTTCATTTTTATCATAATAATTGCCTTTGGAAGCGCGATTTACCAGTTGATAAGGCAAAAGCAGATTTCAGAGATCAAGACGGATTTCATAAACAATATGACACACGAGTTCAAAACACCCATTGCGACGATAAACCTGGCCATCGATTCGATTCGAAATCCGAGGATTATAAATGACAAAGAAAAGGTGACCCGATATGCGGAGATGATCCGCCAGGAAAACAAACGCATGCACGCCCAGGTCGAAAATGTGCTGCGCATCTCCAAGCTGGAGAAGAATCAGCTGGACCTGAGTAAGGAAGTTGTCGACATGCACGAGATCATCGACAATGCGATCAGCCATTTCGACCTGATCATACGCGACAGGGATGGTTTGATCGAAAAAAAGTTTGAGGCGGTTCAAAGCGAGGCACTTGCAAGCAAGTTCCACATGACCAACGTGGTCATGAACGTTTTGGACAATGCAGTCAAATATTCAAATGAGGCGCCCAAGGTTTATGTCTCAACAGTCAATGCCGGGAATTATATCGTCATAAAGATCATGGATGATGGCATTGGAATGAGCAAACCCGTGCAGAGAAAGATTTTCAACAAGTTTTACAGGGAACAGACCGGAAACATTCACAACGTGAAAGGTCACGGTTTGGGATTGTCTTACGTCAAGAGCATTGTAGAACGGCACCAGGGACAGGTTTTTGTTGAAAGTGAAAAGGGTAAAGGAAGCACCTTTACCATCAAAATACCAGTAATCTAATTAAGGACCCAAAATCATAATCACAGCACCCATTATTAAAATCAATTATCATGGCAAATAAAAAAATATTACTCGTAGAGGACGATCCTAATTTTGGAACCGTATTGAAGGATTACCTCGCTATGAACGACTACGACGTGGAACATGCCAAAGACGGACTTGAGGGCCTGATCGCCTTTAAGAATGACGATTTTGACATTTGTATTCTCGATGTGATGATGCCGAAAAAAGACGGCTTCTCCCTGGCCAAGGACATTCGGACGGTCAATGCTGACATTCCCCTGATCTTTTTGACGGCCAAATCCATGAAAGAGGATGTATTGAAAGGATACCAGGTCGGGGCAGATGACTATCTGAACAAACCCTTCGACTCCGAGATTCTTTTACACAAGATAAAAGCGATTCTACAGCGTAAGGAAGCCGATTCTTCCAATGACGACAGCCAGTTCGAATTTGAGATAGGAGATTTTCATTTGAATTCGAAATTGAGGCAATTGTCATACAAGGGAGAAGAACCCAAAAAATTGTCTCCCAAAGAGAATAAACTCCTGAAGCTGCTCGCTTTATACAAGAATGACCTTCTTCCCAGGGACCTGGCCCTTACCAAGATCTGGAGGGATGACAACTATTTCACATCGCGAAGCATGGATGTTTATATCGCGAAGCTCCGCAAATACCTCAAGCCGGATGAGAAGGTGCAGATCATCAACATTCACGGGGAAGGTTTTCGACTTGTAGTAGAATAAGTTGTTGAATAATTCATGGAACGATAAGATTTGATCCTAATTAAAAGTACATCATGTCAAGATTGATCAAAATGTACAATGAGAATCCATCACCCAAGGCCCTCGCCCAGGTGGTTGAGGTTTTGAGAAAAGGAGGACTGATAATCTATCCGACCGACACGGTTTATGGTCTGGGTTGTGACATCACCAATTCAAAGGCCCTGGAGAAGATCGCGCGAATCAAAAAAGTCAGATTGGACAAGGCCAACTTCTCCTTTATCTGTAACGATTTGAGCAATTTATCCTCCTATGTCAGGCAGATAGAGACCCCTGTGTACAAACTGCTGAAACGAGCTCTTCCGGGCCCGTATACCTTCGTTCTCAAAGGCAACAATAAGCTGCCTAGGGATTTCAAAAAGAAAAAAACCGTGGGTATTCGAGTGCCGGATAACAATATCATCCGAAGCATTGTCAAGGAATTGGGCAATCCGATCGTTTCCACGTCGATCTATGATGAGGACGAGCTAATTGAATACACAACTGACCCGGAGCTCATTTTCGAAAAATGGAAGGACCGTGTCGATCTGGTGATTGATGGGGGATACGGAAACAACGTCCCGTCCACGATAATTGACGTTTCAGAAGACGAGGTCGAAGTGATCCGAGAAGGAAAGGGAAGCCTTGATATTTTGTAACCCGAGGGAGGATTATTCCATTTTCCTCAACTCCTTGTAATTTCTTTGGAGTTTCTTGAGAAAGAAACCGTAGACCAGTCGATAAAAGAACCATATAACCAGGATAGTCAGACCCAAGGCTAGAATGGCCGAGACCCACAGCACGGTTATGTTGGCGTTTTCAGGGAGCGTATTTTCAATAAAGGCTTCTGATTGAATACTAGCATATAAAAGGTGGATTCCGACAACTCCGAAAAGTATAAGATTAAAGTAGATATAGTATTTAACAGTTTTTCGGGTTTTAAGGATGTCTCTCAAGAGTGATTTCACACTGCTATCTGCCGATATGTTCCGATAATTTCGATAAAATAGATAGATAAACCCTAAGATAATAATCACATAGATAATAGTGTAATTGCGTCTCAAGTTCTCAAGTCCATAGTCTGCATAAATTTGGTCCTCGGTCTTTAGATCCGTAAAAAGGAAAAGAACATAAGGCAGAAGTAATTCAATGATGCTGATGATCAGGATCCATTTTACGATCGAAGTCGATTTTTTCTTCACCATGTTGTGAATGTCTTCCTTGGTGTAGTTCAGTCCTGCTTCAGGCTGATTCTGCCACACATTCTTCAAGTTCTCCAATTTGTCCATAATCAAGGATTCAGAATGTTCTTAAGTTTTGTTTTGGTTCGGTTCATTTTCACACGCGCATTGACTTCGCTGATCCCGAGCGTTTCTGAAATTTCTCTGTAGCTCTTGTCTTCCAGGTACATCAGGGCGAGTGCTTTCTCTATGTCGCTGAGACTGTAGATGGCCTTGTAGAGCAAGTCGAGTTGTCTGTCCTGGGTGTCGTCATAGTCTTGATATTCCAGCTCTTTCAGGTTCTCGTAGATCTGAGTCGTGTCAACAGTTCTTTTTGATTTCCTGTAGAGCGATATCGCCGTGTTGAAGGCAACTCGGTACATCCAGGTACTGAATTTCGAATCACCTCTGAATTTAGGGTAAGCTTTCCAAAGCTGAATCGTGATTTCCTGAAAAAGATCCTTGTGGGCATTCTCATTATTGGTATACGAACGACATACCTTGTGAATGATGCCCTGGTTCTTTTCCAGTTCCTCCGCAAATTTCGACTCCAGTTCTTTGGTCACCTGAAAAGTTGATTTACTTATAAGTAGTAAAAAGATGTGAATTGTTACGCATCCCTGGGATCGGGGGAGAACTTTGTAAATGGCCCGGTGGGTGCTTTTTTACAATTCGTCCTAAATATATGACAATTCGGTTAAAGAGTTTTTCATAGGGCTGCCTGTTGGCGGATATTTGTACTCAACAAACACTAAGGCATCGATGCCCAGTTAAAATGATAATCATGATACGTATTTGTTTCACAGTCATCGCATACATTATCAGTTTTTTAAGTCATTCCAATGAGTTGGACGCGAACAGTGAAAATAAGATTCTAACCGAACAGCGCAATCGAATGGAGCACGTTGTTGAGTCGGATCCGCTGAAAGAAGAAACTGATTTGGACCTAAACGATTTGAATTGATATCTAAAGAACGTAAATTTGAGAGTAACGCACAAAGGCATACAACAATGAAGCGCCCATTCAGAAATTTTGCAATCGTATTTTTTATCGGAACCGTGATCTTTGTCATCGGCAATCTTCTTGGCAACAGGTTTCAGTTTGAAAGTTTCAACGCCTTGTTGATCAATTTCAGCATCTACCAACTGTATTCTTTCGTTTTGGGTTATGCGAACATGTACTATTTCAAATACCTGGAAACGATTCCGTGGAAGGAGAACTCAGGCGTCAAAAGAATTCTGGCCGGTGTGATTGGTTCTACTGTCGTTTCGGTTGTCGGGCTTTTTATCTTGAGAATGATCACGGCAACCTTATACAGTGGTCAGACCCTTGCCGAGTTCCTGGCTTCCGAATCGATCCGCAATTATTATTTTGGAACGTCCGTGGCCTTGATCGTGGTTCTGATTTTTCACGTGATCTATTTTTACAACAGGGATCAGAAAAAGAAAGTCAAGGAGTCCCAGATTGTTGCCAAAACTGAATCAGCCAAATTTGAATCGCTGAAGAATCAGCTGGACCCTCATTTTCTCTTTAACAGCCTGAATGTGCTCACTTCGTTGATTGGGGAGAGTCCTCAACAGGCTGAGAAGTTCACCACAAAGCTATCCAAGGTCTATCGCTACGTGCTGGAACAAAAGGACAAGGATTTGATCTCTTTAACCGACGAGCTGGCTTTTGCCAGATCCTATATGCAATTGCTGCAGATGCGGTTTGAGGACGCCGTCTCATATACCATCCCTGAAAAAGTAGCCCAGGAAGAGGCGAAGATCGTACCGCTTTCGTTGCAACTCCTGCTTGAGAATGCCGTAAAACACAATGTCATTACTTCAGGGCAACCCCTGCGCATCGAGATTTTTGAAGAGAACGGCTACCTGGTTGTAGAAAATAACATCAACCCGAAAAAATCCCTTGAAAAAAGCACAAAAGTGGGACTTTCAAACATCAAACAAAGGTACCAGCTGGTGACCGACAGACAGGTGATCATCGAAGATGCCAACAATGTGTTCCGGGTGAAACTGCCTTTATTGACAAGAGAAATCAAAGTAATTAAAACCGATTATATGAACGACAGCGCGAAATATTTAAGAGCCAAAAAAAGGGTGGAGGAACTCAAGGAGTTCTATGGAAGCCTGATTGCGTATATCTTCGTAATGCCCTTCCTGGCTTATATCAACTACAGGACGTATTGGGGCTTTCAATGGTTTTGGTTCCCGTTGTTTGGATGGGGGCTCGGACTGACGATTCACGCCTTTAAAACTTTTGGCTACGGCACGAACTGGGAGGAAAAGAAAATCCGTGAGATCATGGAGAAAGAAAAAGATGAAAAATTCTATTGATATGACTGAGGAGGATAAAAAACGATTAAACAGTTTTCAGCGCGCTCAGGAGCGCGTGGAGGAGATGAAGAACTTTTACACGCATTTGATCGCGTATGTGATGATCAACCCCTTCCTGATATTGGTCAATTACTTTACGTATTGGGATTTCCAATGGTTTTGGTTTCCACTGTTTGGATGGGGACTCGGATTGGCCGCCCATGCCCTTACCTTGTATGGGTTCGGATCTCAATGGGAAGAGCGGAAGATCCGCAGGCTGATGGAAGAAGACAAGGATGAATCAACAAAATACTAAAATTATGACGGATAGAAATTTTTCAGAGCAGGAGAGATACCTGAGAGCACAGAAACGCGTAAAAGACATCAAGGGGTTTTACTGGCATTTGTTCTGGTACCTGGCGGTCAATATATTTTTGACTTTCGGGGGTTCGATTGCCGGATTTATCAAGACAGGGGATTTTCATATGCGAAGATGGGACTTTGGCATGTTTGCCGTCTGGTTCTTCTGGGGGATTGGCCTGGTCGGTCACTGGCTAAGTGTTTTTGGCAAAAACATTGTATTCTCCAAAGACTGGGAGGAACGGAAGATCAAAGAATATATGGACAAGGACAAATTCGACCTGTAACAAGATGCTTAGAACAATTATCATAGAAGACGAAAAGCCATCGGCACGCCGATTGCAGAGAATGCTATTGGAAATTGGGATAGAGGCGGAGGCCATGCTACATTCCGTAAAAGAATCGATTGAATGGTTCGAATCAAACGAGGCTCCCGACCTGATTCTGCTGGACATACAATTGTCAGACGGACTTTCCTTTGAGATCTTCGAGCGGGTGGAGGTGAGGAGCGCCATTATTTTTACCACGGCTTACGATGAATATGCCCTCAAGGCATTTAAGCTGAACAGCATTGACTACCTGCTCAAACCGATTGATGACGAGGAGCTCAAAACAGCCATAGGGAAGTTTGAGGAGAATCAGCCCAAGGAGCATAACCTGATGGTGGACATAAGCCAGATCAAGAAGCTCCTGGTCAATCCTCTGGACAGGAATTATAAGAAGAGGTTCACTATAAAGGTGGGGCAGCACCTCAGGGTAGTGGAAACCAATTCGGTGGAGTGCTTCTACAGTGAGCACAAAGCAACCTATTTGTACACGAGTGATAAAAAGAACTACCTTCTCGATCAGACTCTCGAACAATTGGAGGACCAGCTCGATCCCGTCAAGTTTTTTAGGGTCAGCAGGAAATTCATCATCCACGTGGATGCCATCGAGGATATCATTTCCTATACAAACAGCCGTCTTCAGATTAAACTGAAAAATTATTCGGAGCAGGAGATTATCGTAAGTCGGGAGAAAGTCAAAAACTTCAAGAACTGGCTGAGCTAGAGAAGAAACTAAAAGAGCTTCCTCCGTATTTTCTGGATTCGGCAAAGAAAGGGTTGTCTTCAAGTTTCATTCGCGTACTGTGTTCCAGGATGAGCGTGCCATCTTCTTTCAGCAGCTCCCTGTCCATAACCTGATCAACAAGTTCAATGAGTTCCTCTCGTTCTAAATCATAAGGAGGATCGGCAAAAATCAAATCGAATTTTTTCGGGGTTTTCTGAAGATAACTCAGAGCATCACTGCGTATGCATTTTATATCAGCCTCCAGTTTCTCGCTGGTAGCGTCCAGAAAGGATACGCAACCCGCATGTGCATCCACCGAAGTTATGTCTTCGCATCCTCTCGAGGCAAATTCCAGGCTGATGCTCCCAATTCCTGAGTAAAGGTCCAGCACTGAGAGCTCCTGGAAAAAATATCGATTGTTGAGTATGTTGAACAGCGCTTCTTTGGCCATGTCGGTTGTAGGCCTGACAGGCAGCTTTCTGGGAGCATCAATTCTTTTACCCTTGTATTTTCCCGATACGATGCGCATTAGTACTGATGAATGAGCGTCATATGCTTTCTCTTCAGGGACTCACTGACAGATGTATCGAACTCGTACTTGAATCGGTTCTCGATCAAACCTATTTTTCTGACATAGGTGTAGGCTATGTCGTAGAGCTCACTGTTTTTGTCTGTGTCACCCGACAGGACCAGCTCGAAGTTTTCCGGATCCATGTCGAGTTGTTCGGCTGCAAAGAGGAGGTAGTAGAGAAAATCTTCTCGGGTCTTAAACGAAAAGCTGTTGTATAGCTGTAGCTTATTATTTGAAATCGCTACAACGTACATCCGGTTTCTGTCCACGTGGATGAAGATGTGGGGATGCTCGCTGTATCGATATGTGCTCAGCAGGTTCGTGATGAGCACGGTTGAGAAATGCTTGTATTCGAAGCTCCCAAAACGTTCAAGCAGAAAATTATTTACGTTGACGAAAGGGATGTAAACATTGATGAGATCATGGTTTTCAATCTCATCCCACACGATATAGTCGTTGTCAAAAGTTTTGGATGAGTATCGAATGTAGTCCTTCAGTTTGCTCTCGTCAAAAAAAGGTTTGGGCACAAGAGAAGAAAGCTCGTTCACATGACTCACATTGACCGAGCCGTATTTCTGCTGCAGTAAAGTTTCCTTTTCAAAAATGCTTTGAATGCGAGCCAAGAGATCCTCCGGTCCAGCAGCTATATCCTTGAAAGAATGATGCACCAGCTTTTGAACCAAGTCATAGGTTTTATCGACAACACAAAAAGAAAATCCATTCAAACTTAATTGGATGGATAGGTGAGTTTCGTAGAGATTGTTAAGGTCAATCGATCTATTCTTCACTTTGTTCTTTAGGTCCATCGTAGAAAGGAGGCCAGTTACCGTTTGAATTCACTTCTTCCAACGATCCAACCGCAATGAATTCTCCGGGCACATTGATTCCACCGAGGGCTTCTTTCTCTTGACGGATCAAATCTTTGTTCAGTCCTTCTAAAACAACCGCCTTGTCAATTTTAGCTTCAAACACAGAAGCCTGAACTCCCTGAACTTTTTCTACAGTTCCCGTTTTCAACTCGAATTTAGCGTCGGTACCCGGCACATTCATCATGTTCTTGTAATCTCTCCCCTTGAAGGAATTGATGACTGGTTCAAAGCCAACAGTGTCCACAATTCTCTTCTCCACATCGACTGTGATCCTACCTCTTTGCTCCGTCACAACAATGTTCTTCACTTCCGTGACAGCGAATTGAGCCGTGTCAATGAAACTGATCAAATCATTGTAATTGGCGGTAAATCTCCTGTTGACCTCTGCATAGGCGATCTCTGCATCACGAATTATTTTGAGATTGTTGATTACCTGGGCATAGCGCTCTTTTTTCTCATTGTTGAATTTTATCGGCTCCATGATGCTATTGTAAATCTTGTAGGCGAAAAATACGATCACCACCCAAAGAACAACCGAAAGTACCGGCTTCAATTTGGCCGGCAATTTGTTCACAATTAAGTATGCCAATCCCGCCACGGCAAGAATAGATACAATAATGATCAAGATAGAAGTCATTTTAGAATTTATTTTTGATTAGGTTATAGGCAAATCTACAAAAATTTTTCAATCACGAAAGCAATATCGAGATAATATCTGCTAATTTTTACCAGGGCTTTTTCCCCTTGATTCTTGCGTCCTGCAAGGCATGTGGCCAATTCTGACCCTGCCGTGAAACAACCTGGTGACGAACGGAAATTGGGGTGCAGTTATCGTCTTTTCTCATTATGTTTGTATCTCCCGTTCGGTATATTCCCAATATTAGCATGCACGTCAAAGAAAGAGCCTTGTTGAACCGTCTCCTTGAGACTTTCCCATTCACTCCGACAGTTGAGCAGGAAAAGCTTCTGAAGGAACTCACGCAATTCACACTGTTCTCTGATCGCTTTGAGTTGTTTTTGCTCAAAGGTTTTGCCGGTACAGGAAAAACGACCGTTATTTCCAACCTGGTCAATAATTTGAGTTCGGCCGGTTTTAGTTCCGTGTTGTTGGCACCGACCGGGCGTGCGGCAAAGGTCATGAGCCGATATTCCAAAAGACCTGCACACACCGTGCACCGCAAGATTTATTTCGCGACCCGCAATCCGGACGGTTCGGTAAAACTGGTTTTACAAAAGAACAAGCATCGAAACACTATTTTCATCGCAGATGAAGCGTCGATGATCCCTGACAGGGACTCCGACCTGAGAACCATAGAATCCCGATCTCTCCTGGAAGATCTGCTGCGCTATGTCTACACCGGAAAGAACTGCAAGCTGATCCTTGTGGGTGACACGGCTCAATTGCCCCCTGTCAACCTGGAGCTCAGCCCGGCACTCGATCCCTCGGTCTTCACCGAACAGTTCAAATTGAAGGTGCGCACTTACGAGTTGACCGAAGTCATGCGTCAGCACCAGGCTTCAGGCATTCTGATCAACGCAACCCAGGTTAGAGAGAGAATCCGGGAGGAAAGGTTGAACGACTTGGTTTTCGATCTCAATTTCCCGGACATTTTCTCACCTAATGACCCCTACGACATCCAGGATGCCATTCACAACGCTTTTACAGCTGGGGAGGACAATGCGGTCTTCATTGTCCGGTCGAACAAACGAGCCAATTTGTACAATCAGCAAATCCGGATATCGGTTTTGGGACTTGACGATGAGATTGCAGCGGGAGACATGATCATGGTGGTGAAGAACAACTATTTCTGGCTGGATGATTCGGAGCATGTCGGGTTCATAGCCAATGGCGACATATGTGAATTGCTCGAGATTTTCCGGTATACGGATTTGCATGGTTTTCGTTTTGCCGAGGTGAAAATGCGCCTGTTGGACTACCCGGATCAACCCCCCTTTGAAACAGTAATTCTGCTCGACACGCTGCACAGTGAAACCGCATCCCTGTCCCAGGAGGAGAGTTACAGGCTTTATCAAAGCGTCGCAAAGGATTACGCCCATGAAAGAGACAGGCAGAAAAGGCTGGCTGCGATCAAGAATGACAAATATTTCAATGCCCTTCAGATCAAATTCGCCTATGCCATGACCTGTCATAAAACGCAGGGAGGGCAGTGGCCCGTTGTGTTTGTCGAACAACCCTATTTACCGGATGGAGAAGATATTTCGTATCTTCGATGGTTGTATACGGCCCTGACAAGGGCCCAGGAGAAATTGTATTTAATTGGATTCCAGGAAAAGTATTTTGGGCATTAGGACAGGCTTCGTGTTGCTTTTGTTCGCAACGTTATTATCCTGTTCGGTCAACTCAAAGTTGCAAAAGGAGTTGGTCCGTGATCAAAAGGATCGCAATGACCTCCGGGGAATGGTGGTGTACGATTTGACCCGCGACAGGGAACTACTGAACTATAACGGAAACAAGTACTTCATTCCGGCCTCGACAGTCAAGCTTTTTACTTTTTATACCGCATATTCAATCTTGCCGGATTCGGTGTTGTCGCTGGAATATCTGGAGCGAGGAGATTCTCTTGTGATCCGAGGCGCAGGCGACCCTTCTGTGCTGCTGGATGAAGAGGATCGGGTAGTCGAGTTTCTGAGGTCCTGGGATGAAAAAATTTTCCTGGTGGACAGCTCTATAGAAGACAGTAAATACGGACCGGGATGGTCCTGGGATGACTACGAATCGAGTTATATGCCCGAGAGGAGCCTCATGCCGCTTTATGGCAACCTGTTGACTTTAGCCTCGGAAGACAGCCTTCGAGTAATCCCCGAATTTTTCAAGGAGTCTTTGTCTGTTGAAGGTTCGGATACAGAGCCTTCGGGTCGGAAAAATTCTTATCGGGATATGAATCGAAACCGCTTTTATCCAGGGAAGCTCAAACGTGGAGAACAAAAAAGCGTACCCTTTATCACCTCAAATCAGCTTTCAGCCGATCTGCTGGGTGAGGCTATAGGCAAAAAAGTGACGCTTGTCCCGGATGACTTTGAAGCGGATTTCAGCAAACTTTTGACACGACCTTATGACAGTTTGTACACTCAAATGCTGGTCGAGAGTGACAACTTCATTGCAGAACAACTCATGTTGCAGATCGGATCCAAAGTTCAGAACGAGTACCGGGTCAAATCAGCCATAGATTACGCCCTCGACTCTTTGGTGAATGATGTGCCGCAGAGGCCCCGTTGGGTAGATGGATCCGGATTGTCGCGCTACAATCTTTTCACCCCAGAGAGCATGGTTTATCTTCTTAAGAAAATGCATCGTGAAATACCTGTAAATCAATTGTTGGGCTACCTGGCTCTAGGTGGAGTGTCGGGTACTTTAGAGAGCCATTTCAAAGGTCCTTTCGGAGAACCTTATGTTTTTGCCAAATCAGGAACCTTGTCCAATAATTATTGTTTGAGCGGATATTTGAAAACCAAAAAAGGCAGACTCCTGGCCTTCAGTTTCATGGATAATCATTACCAGGGTGCTTCGAGCGAAAGGAAGAAGGAACTGGAGAATTATCTGTTGAGGCTCAGGGAAGCGAACTGAAAGAGTTAAAGCTTCCTATGCTTATTCGAAAATCACTCGATCTTCGGAATCGAACCAGGCCTTGTACATGGGCATGTGAATCTTTTCAACACGACTTCGCTTGATCTTCAGGGTAGGGGTCAGGAGTCCGTTTTCAATGGTCCAGTCCTCCTTCATGACCACTGCCTTTTCAATTTTCTCATGCTTTTCCAAACCTGGGTTGATCTGTAGAATCGAATTGAGCAAACTCTCAGAAAGCAGATCCTTTGCCTTTTTCTGACCAGACTCAGAGAGGATCACCAGCATGATGGGCTGAGGGATGCCCATTCCAACTACACATACCTGTCCGATATCCGCGTTTTTTGTCAGTTCAAGCTCAATAGGTCCGGGTGAAATATATTTTCCTTTGTCGGTTTTGAATTGGTCCTTGGCGCGTCCGGTAATAAACAAGTACCCGTCATGATCGTACTCGCCAACGTCACCTGTCCGCAGAAAACCTTCCGCGTCAAACATCTTTGACGTTTCTTCAGGTAACTTGTAATAGCCCAACGTCAAACAGTCGTTTTTAACGCAGATCTCCCCGTCAGGAGAAAGCTTGGCCTGAGCCCCATAGGTCTTACGACCGACAGACCCGATCTTATTCACGGTCGGCAGGTTCAAATGTGATATGACGCAATCTTCGGTCATCCCATAACCCTGGAGAATTTCTATGTCCAGTTTTTTGAACCAGTTCATAAGATTAACCGATAACGGAGCCGCCCCCGAAACAATGTATTTAGCCTTTGAGAGGCCCAGTTTTTGGCGAATTTTATTTTTGAGAACCTTTCCAAGGAAGGGCACCTTCAACAAGACATTCAATTTTTTCTGCGGCAATCCTTCGCGAATTTTTTCCTGAAATTTGGCCCAAATCCTCGGAACGGCAAAAAACAGGTCGGGTTGCGTCGCTTCCAGATCCGAGGCAAAGGAGTCAAGAGTATCGGCAAAAGTCATGGAGGCTCCCAGCAGGAAGGCCTGGTTTTCAATGCCGATGCGTTCCGCGATATGACTCAATGGAAGATAGGAGAAGAAACGAGGATGCTTTACAAGATCGATGTCGTAATTGAGGTTGTATGTTGCATTGGCAAAGTTGCGGATGCTGTGCATCACTCCTTTAGGCATGCCCGTGGTGCCCGAGGTGTAAATAATAGAGATCAACTCCTCCGGATCAGCGGGCTCAAGTTGAGTCAACGGCTCATTCTGCTCCTGGATCTGCTCCCACGAGAGCTCGCCCGGGGTTCCATACTTGTCGGATCCGATGATCCGGACGGAGGTGAATGCTTCTTTTTGACCGTCAAAGTCATCCAATTTCCCCGCAAATACAAGAGTACTTTCACTATGCTCCACGATGGGTTTGACAGAATCGTCTTTCAGAGTTGGATAGATCGGAACGGAGACATGTCCGCTCATCATGATTGCCAGATCCGCCATAACCCAGAAATCGCAGTTTTTCGAAAGCAGGGCAATCTTGCTCTGTTTGGGAAAACCCTGGTTTTTTAGGAAATTGGCGACCTTGCGTGCCTGGGTCCCGGCTTCCTTGTACGTCAGCACATCTAATTTCCCTGAATGATTCTGTCTCAGAAACTCCTGATCCGGGGTATTTTTTTCCCAATATTCAAAGGCTTCCAGGGGCGATTTGAATTTTTTCATGTCGTGTTGGCTTCAATTCTTCTCTAAAATAGTCATTAAATCTTTATCCGCGATTCTACAAAGTCGATTATGTCCTTAGTGTTCGTGTCAAATTCGAACCAATTTATCTCTTTGTCTTTTTTGAACCAGGTCTCCTGTCTTTTTGCGAATCTACGGGTATTCTTTTTGATCTCCGACACAGCATATTCCAGTGAAGTCTTTCCATCCAGGTGTTCAAAAATCTCACGGTATCCAACGGTTTGAAGGGCATTAAGTTCACGATATTCATAAAGCCCTCGGGCCTCGTCAAGCAGACCCAGGTCCATCATTATATCCACCCTGTGGTTGATTCGTTCATACACGATGTTTCTATCTGCACGAAGGCCTATTTTGAGGGTTTTGAAATTCCGGGTTTTGCTTGTCTTGTTCCAAAAGGATGAAAAGGGCCGGCCCGTTCCCTCAGTGATTTCAAGAGCTCGGATCAATCGTTGTTTATTTTGAATGTCGATACGGTCATAGCTCATGGGATCCAGGGTTTTGAGTTTGTCCTGCAAAGGCTCAAGGCCCCTTGTTTCGATTTCAAGGATCAACCCGGCACGAATCTCAGGGTCAACCTGAGGAAAATCATCCAGCCCATGGATCACTGCGTCGGCATAGAGCCCACTGCCACCCACCATGATGAAAACGTTGGTTTCTTTGAATTTTTGCGTTAAAAGCTCAAGGGCCTCCTTTTCGAACGAGCCTACGTTATAGTCTTCAAGTATCGACCGGTTTTGGATGAAATGGTGTTTCACCCGATTCAATTCGGAACTGGTCGGTACCGCGGTTCCAATTCTCATTTCCCTGTAGAATTGCCTGGAATCGCACGAAAGGATTTCAGTATGGAAGTGCTCGCCAAGTCGAATAGCAAGTTCTGTTTTTCCTATGGCCGTAGGGCCGATAACACATATGAGATGTTTCTTTTGCATTTGCTTCAAATGTAAAGATTTAACAAGAATTACCTCACCCGGATTAG
>JAHEHE010000024.1:0-9721 GCA_024644725.1 Flavobacteriaceae bacterium
TGAGCATCTATCGCTTCGTCCCACCAGGTCATGGTTTTGTCCCAATTCTCCTTGTCTGGAAGGTTCTGACCCGTATGCGAGCCCAGGAACTTCAGTCCGTTGTCTTCACATAGCTTTTTGAACTCCAGGGGCTCCATCCCGTAGAACTTGCCGTCCTTGTAACCGGCCGTCTCCACGAAATTGTAGCCCATGGCACCTACCTTGGCGACTGTGCCTTTTGGGTCCTTGTTCATATGTCCCCGAACCGAATACAGCTGCAGCCCATACATTTTCTCATCAGGTTGCGGAATCAGGTTTTGAAATCCCTGCAATACCATCGCTGACAGTCCTAAAAACAGGATCAGCGACCATTTTTTGTTTACTACTTGCATCTCAGAATAGTTTAATGTTAAATTGGATAATCTCAGTGAATCCTGCCAAAGCTCAATGCGATTGACAGAACCGTAAATTTACCAAATTCCAGCCATAGAATGGCAATAAATAAGTTTCTAAAAAGATTTATACAATGATCATGATCAACAGGCTTATTGACCAATATCATTTTTTATCTCCTTTTGATTCACTATGTTATGCGTTCAAAAAAACAAATCGACATGTATTCAGAGATCACAAGTTACCGGGTGTTCCTCGATTCCGGTACGCAGAAAAACCGTTGTTTCACGTTCATCAACCTTTTTGACAAGAAGGAAGAGATCATCGGGGTCCTCCAATTTCTCGATGAAGGCTTGGAGGTTCGAGAGAAAACGAACTATGATGTGGTACACCTTCAGTATCCGTTGACCAAATTTCCCTATGTTTTGGATGTTTTGAGAAATGAAGGCCCTGTCTATTTGGGGTACTGGGAAAATGAGTACGGAAAATACGGACGCATTTACACCGGAAGCGAGAGAGTCGGCGAAGGCGAATGGGAACACGTCCAAAGCAAACCGGGAGAGAATTGAATTTAGTCTTAGATTGAGAACTTTACTCTAGCCTTGGAGTTACTTTTGAATTAAAATTTGGCCCATTCTACCATATCATTTCGGTAAATAATTTTTATTCTTAGCAAAAGAAAACCTTGCTTTGGTCCAAACCTGCTTTTATATATCCTACATTTTGAGTATATTAACCTGTAATTAAATCCTTGCAGAGGATAACCTTAATCAATAACCAAAACCTAAAATCATGAAAAGAAATATCTTTATTAAACTTCTTACCCTTATCATCTTTTTGATGGCATCAATGGTCTCTTTTGCTCAAAACCCACTCGAAATTACTATGAAAATAGATTTTGGACTATGGGAAAGGGGCGATTCAACTACTTTTTACAACGCTATTACGTTCTCAGATAATTTTAATGAGAATGGTAATACTAATCCAGATAACGGCAAGAGGGGTCGTTCTTTCCGTTCCAGAGTTAGACGAAATCTTAAATTGGAATGGAAAAGTGAACCTGTTAATGTGTTAGCGGGATCAGATTTTGATAGAATTGTTCTTATTAGCGTGATGAGAAACCCTGAACCTGGTATTGGTGGAAATGAACTTTTTGATAGTCCATGGTATAATTCCGAAGACAGTGGAGTTTTAATAGAGGGAAGGATAAAAAACGAGGATATACAAGAATATGAATCAGAAAGGTATGTTATTTCATTCGCTGTCCGTTATGATGATGGATATTATGACATTTACACCGTCGATCCAATTATTCGCGGGTCTGATAACTAATAAATCCTAATAATTCAATGTTTTCTTGATTGCTAATTTGATCAAAATAGGCTTCATCTCTTTGTTGCTAATTGGCTTCAAAGGAACGCTTATTGCCCAGAATCAATCGAAGGCAGATAGCCTGGAGCAAATCTTTATTGGCATTCCAAATCCTGAAACCAACTTAGGTCTTTTGAAACAGCTCTGTATAGAGCAAATGGATTCAGAAAAAAAGATGAAGTACAGCCAACAGCTGATCGATTTAGCTAAGGCAAATGATTCCCTACATTATCTTTTTAGCGGATACCAGGAAATTGGCAATGCTTATCTTAATAAAGGTGAATTGACTTCGGCCATCGAAAATTATGTGCTTGCTGCTGAATATTCCGATCGAGAAGAGAGTCAAAGGCATTTAGCCCTCAACTATCAATCCATAGGGAATGTTTACGCGAGCAGAAAGGACTTCAGAAAATCAATGGAGCTTTATGAGAAATCGATAGCTGTTATAGAGGAGATTGAATCTTTTGAACAAAAGGATTCGTTGCGATTCGCGCAGTCCATTGAGAATCTGGGATATGCCTATGTGAAGCTTCACCAACCTGATTCGGCTCTGCTGTATCTGAACAGATCAGGTCCGTTTTTTGAAGATCTGGAGTACACTTATGGAATAGCTTATAATCTGGGAAACAAAGGAATGGCCTTCGCTGAGAAAGGCGAGTCTGAAAAAGCTATAAATTTCCTGGATGAAGCAATTCCAATGCTAGAGGAACTGGATGATTATTATGGGATCAGCGAGGTACTTAAAGACATGTCACAGATTTACATGGATCTTGAAGATTATGAGCAGGCAGGAATTTATGCTCGAGGCAGTTTGAGCATAGCAAAAGAACACGATTTTAAAGATGTGATCAGCAGCGCTAATCTCAACTTGTCAAAAATTTATGAGATGACCGGGGATTCTATTGCTTCGTACAGGCACTTCAAGAAGTACATCGCCTATCGGGACAGCGTAATGGATATTCCTACCGTTGAGAGAATGGCCGACATAAGAGCTGATTTCGAAGTCTCCCAAAAACAACTGGAGGTAGACCTATTGAACAACCAGAAACGGACCCAGCGGATCATCATGTATTCGCTGGGGTTCTTTCTCTTGTTATCCTTTATTTACTATCGGCGGCTCTCCAAAGAAAAGGGCCGTTCTGACCTTTTACTGCTGAATATCCTCCCCTCCCGGACAGCAAAAGAACTGAAAGAAAAAGGCAAGGTCGAGGCACGAAAATTCAAGGCCGTAACGGTCATGTTCACCGATTTTCAGGCCTTCACCCGACACTCCCAGAACTTGAGCCCGGAGAAGCTTGTAAAGAGTGTGGATCATTTCTTTTCTGCTTTTGACAAGATCATTGAAAAGTACGGACTGGAAAAAATCAAGACCATCGGGGATGCCTACATGTGCACCGGGGGATTGAATTCCAAGGGACCAATGCAACCCGTCAAGGTGATTAACGCAGCCTTTGAAATTCTCGATTTCGTCAAGAAAGAGAGCGAATCTGACAATGATGAGATTGCCCATTTTGAAGTACGCATTGGGATCAACACGGGTCCGGTGGTTGCCGGAGTGGTAGGGACAAAGAAATTCGCTTATGACATCTGGGGCGATACGGTCAATGTCGCTGCACGAATGGAAACCAATTCACAGGCTGGAATGATCAACATATCAGAGAACACCTATCAGCTGGTCAAGGATCGCTTCGAATGCGAATATCGCGGCGAAATAGATGTTAAGAACAAAGGCATGATGAAAATGTATTTTGTACTTCGTCCACAAGGTATAATGAACAATATGGAAACAGAGGCCGCCGAAATGAAAGAAATCAGCTCAGCACCTCGTACACCATAACCGGCTCCTTTTTATTCTTCAGAATCTTCTCTCCCACTTTTTTGCACGCAAATGACTCTTTGATTTTTTCGTAACAAGCCTCGGTGATCAGAATCTGCCCCTTATCTGCCGCTGACTGCAAACGGGAAGCCACATTCACGGCATCACCGATCACAGTGTAATCCAGTCTTTTCAGGGTCGAGGAACCTATGTTGCCCCAAACCATCTCTCCACTGTTGATTCCGATCGAAACTTGCGGATTTCCGATGCCCAGATCCGATTCCTGGACGGCGTTTCGAATGGCCAGGCAGGCGTCAACCGCCCGGTCGAGATGATACTCGCCCCGGAAAGTCGCCATGACAGAATCCCCGAGGAACTTGTCAACGGCTCCTTTCTGTTTTATGACCTCTTTGGCCATGATGTCAAAATAGCTATTGAGCATATTGACCACCTCATCGGCCGATTCCTTTTCTGTGATCGACGTGAATCCGCAGATATCCACGAAAACTGCTGTTCCATCCACGGTTTCATTGTCGAACATCGAGGTCTTGATCTCCTTGCCGCCCATAAAATTGATCACCGTTTCATCCACGTACATGCGAAGGATGTTATTCTCTTTTACCGCCTGCAGCGTTTGTCTTACCGCCTCAACGTGTTCAATGGTTTTCTCAATGGTAATCTCCAGATCCTTAAAGTCTATCGGCTTGGTAATGAAGTCAAATGCCCCGCGGTTCATGGCGGTTCGGATGTTCTCCATATCGCCATAGGCCGACACGATCACCGATTTCAAAATCGAATTTTGCTCCTTCAATTTAGACAGCAGGGTCAGGCCATCCATCTCGGGCATGTTGATGTCGCTGAGCACCAGGTCAACGTCCTGGTGTTCGATCAGCTGTTGCAAGGCATGCTTTCCGTTCTCCGCAAAAATGAAGTCGTACTCTTTCTGCCGGATCTTCTGCCGGAATCGCTGCTTGATGAGGATTTTCAAATCCTCCTCGTCATCTACTACCAATATCTTCGTCATGTGTTGTCAGTTGATTAGAGAATTGATTTCTTTCTTCAGGGATACAAAGTCGATGGGTTTGGTAAAAAACTCCTTGGCTCCTGACTGTATGGCCTTCTCATAATTCTGTTGGTCCCCATAGGCGGAGATCATGCTCACTTTTATGTTCGGATACTTCGCCGTAACAATATCCAAAAGCTCCAAACCGGTCATTCCCGGCATGTTTATGTCCGAAAAAATATAGACCACCTTGGGCGGATCATTGGTTCCGAGTAAATCAAGGGCCTCCTGCCCTGAAAATGCAAAAACAAGATCGAGTTTCTTGCTTTTGACCTCTCTCCTGAATTTCTGCTTAAAAAGAAGTTCTACATCCTTCTCATCATCTACTACCAGTATTCTCATTGTTTAAATATGTTTGTTCAAATATCTATTTCGTTTAATATCTTTTATTCACATCCCATTCGGTAACTTTCCCGAACGTTCCATTTGTCATTTGACCAAAACTTATTGTTTGACCGGGAGGAAAATGGTAAACACCGTTCCCTTGCCTACTTCGGAGTCCAGTTCCAGTGCCCCGCTGTGACCCTGTGTGATGATGTCATAGGTCAAACTCAGACCCAAACCAGTTCCTTTTCCGCTCGGTTTTGTTGTAAAGAAGGGCTGGAAGATCTTGTCCTTTATCTCCTGAGGGATACCCGAACCATTGTCCTCAACGGTAATCTTGACCTGGTCCTTTAATTTCTTGGTCGTAACCTTGACCGTTGGTTGATACGATTCATCCGCCTCCTTATCATCGCGATCCGAAACAGCATAGAAGGCGTTGTTGATCAAATTGAGCATCACCCGGCCGATGTCCTGCGGGATAATCTCTATTTTGCCAATGGAATCATCGAAGTCGGTTTCGAATTTGGCGTTGAAGGATTTGTCCTTGGCCCGCAAACCGTGGTAGGCCAGGCGCAGGTACTCATCCGCCAACACATTTATATCGATGTCTTCCTTCTGACCTGAGCTGTTTCGGGAATGCTCCAGCATACCCCTCACGATGCTACTCGCCCGATGGCCATGATGACTGATCTTCTCTAAATTCTGTTTGATGTCGTTGGAGATCTCTTTCGCTTCCTCCATGTCTCCCTTATCAATCTCTTCCATCATCTCGTCAAGGAGCTCATGGCTCACCTCAGAGAAATTATTGATGAAGTTCATGGGGTTCTGAATCTCGTGAGCAATCCCTGCGGTCAACTCTCCCAAACTTGCCATTTTTTCTGATTGTATCAGCTGTCCCTGGGTGGTTTCGAGTTCATCTATCGTCTTTTTAAGTTGAGCCGTACGCTGATTCACTCGTTCTTCCAGGAGTCGGTTCTCGCGCTTCAGCCAGCGTGAACGATACTGAATAAAAGCATAAACAATGCTTCCAACAAACAGAATGTAGAACAAATAAGCCCAACGCGTTTTCCACCACGGAGGTAAAATGCTGAAGCTAAATACTTTTGGCTTGCTCCATATATTGTTAAAACCCTTGGCTGCAACTTTAAACGTGTAATCACCAGGTGGTAAATCTCGGTAATTCTCACTTCGGGGTTCAGAACTTATTTTGCTCCAGTTCTTATCCACCCCTTCAAGAATATAGCTGTAAGCCATGGATTCCGGGTTCCTGTACTGCCCCCCATTAAAATTAAAACTGATATAGTTTTGATCATGCTTCAACTTCAAATCAGCCGGAAGTCCAGATTTCGAATCAATTGAAGAATAATCCAAAACCAATTCGCTTCGGACAAGAGAATCCTTCGCCTTTTCATTTAAGAGGTTATATTGATTTTTACTCCAGATCCAGACACTGTCATGTTCCGACAAGGTCATGCTTCTATGTTCTTGATCCAGAAAGTTCTGCCTTTCATCGAATAAATTAAAACTAGATATTTCAACCGGATAACTCATTGTATCGGTCACAACAGGATCAACTACGTTGAGCATTAATGCATTCGAGCCCGCCCACAAATAGCCGTCGCTGTCAAAAGAAAAACTATTTTGGGAGATGTCGGTTTCGATCATCCCCTGGTCCTTGCCTATTGTAAATGCATTCCATGTATCCTCCTCAAGAGATTGAGGTTCCAAAACCGTTATACCCCTGGAATTTCCCATAAAGATCCTTCCATCTTTTACTGCAATAGCATATATGTCATTGGCTGCAAGACCCTGATCTTTCCTGAATAAACTGATTTTTTGATTGCTTAAATCTATGCGCTCCACGCCTTTTAACCCGGCAGCCCAAAGATCGCCCTGATCATCAAATTCAAGTGACATATTGTCGTCAGAAATCAAAGCGCTCTGCGTGGTAAGTGTCTTTCGCAGGTTCGTTTGAGGGTCAACTATATGAATCCCCTGACCTTGGGTTCCAACATAAATATTGTTAGCTTTATCCACTTTAAGGTCGGTAATCCTATCTTCGCTTAGACTATCCCGAAATACTTTAAGTTTATCTGAAGAAGGGTCGTATTGCAGTAATTCACCTCCGAATCCACCAATCCAAACCATTTGATTTCTGTCTTCAACTGCTTCGGTGACCCGATTATTGTTCAACTCATTTTCAGATCGCAATTGTTTAATCTCACCTTTTTCAGGATCTACAACGGATAAACCTCTACCACTCCCGAGAACCCAAATTCGACCTTTGGAGTCCAACATCAAATTGTATATGTAATTTGAAATCAGGCCTTCATTCTCTGTTATGAATTTAACAATTTTCGTTTTGCGATCATAGACGGCTAAACCATCCTCGGTGCCTAACCAAATTCTCCCTTTTTCATCAACCAGAGTCGTCCAAACCTTATTGAAATCCAGACCGTCTGAACCGTCAATGTTAGCAGGTTGACCTGATTTCTGGTCAATGACATAAGCTCCTCCAAATGCATCGACGCCCCATATCTGATTTTGGAAATCTTCAAAAATATCCCATATAAGCGCCGAACTGTCTGAAGTATCATACTTCTCAAAGATATTCTTCTTCTCATCGTAGGAAAACATAAGCCCGTTGCGAGTTCCAATCCAATACTTATCGGATTTTGATTTATAAACACCCCATGCTTCATTAATACCTGACAGCCCTTCATTCGAACCAATTGATTGAATAGACTTTTTATCAGCACTTATAATATTTAAGCCTGTATTGGTAGAAATCCACATACGGTTTTGGTCATCTTGAAAAATGTTCGAAACAACATCGCTATCCAAGCCATGCTGCGAATCAAGGGTCATTATTTTGTTTTTCTCTCTGTCAATAATATTAACACCACCTGAGGTTGATGCCCATATCAACCCCTCATGATCTTCCAAGGCCATTATGATAAACCCCTGAAACGGCTCACCTACAAATTTTTGCAATGTCTTCTCCTTAAAATCCAAAATCAGCAACCCGGGATCTCGACCCGTGTTTCTAAACCAGGCGGTTCCATCTTTAGCAAAATTTATTTCAAATATCCGGTGATACAAAGTCGAACTGATCAATTCATAAATCAATCTGGCTTTTAAATCAATGACGAGGATTCGGTCATCAGAAGAAGCCACCCACAAAAGCCCGTTGGGACCTTCCTTAATTGTTAGGATATCACTGTTGAATTCGATTCCCTGATCCTGACCATAAATTAAGAGTTCATTCGAATCATATCTTGCAATATACCCTCCTTTCGTTCCAAACCAAATCGAACCGTCTGAGTTTAAATTTGCAGAGGTCACGGCATTTGGAAGTCCAAATCCTTCTTCAACTGACTTTAAACCTCTTGTGCCTCTTACGGGAACTGTCAGGGGTCCTGCCTCTTCAATTACCGGTTCGCCCAAATTAATTACGCGAACTTTCAATTCTTCCTTGGGAATCGAATCATAAGAGAAACTTATCGCTGGTAAACTATCAAAATAAAAAGGTTTTTCAGGTTTTTCCGGACTCCCTTCATATGGAAACCCAATTTCAACGCGTTTGCTGGGTAATTGATCCCATCTAAACTTTTTCGACGGAAGGTCATTGTATTTCGATGTAGTCTTGGTTTCCCATTGAATCGTATCAAGCTTCGAAAATTCAAAAGACTTTGTCGTTGGCTTTACGGAGTACTTCTTATCATATGGGAAATCCGGAGTCGTTTTATTTACACAGGCTAGGAAAAGAAATGGCAAAATAAATAGAGTACATCTCATTAAAGATGTGGATAAGCGTTGGTTCATGGTTGATTGTTCTTAGTCAGCAAAAGTGCTATTGGTAAATATAGCTAATTATTTGAATAGATTGAAACTAGAGGGAATCTGTCAGGAAATCATGATAGGTGAACTTAAGATTCTCTTCAGAAACCCATTCTATATTTACATTCGAAAAAGAGAAATTAACTTCAAAATTCTTGCTATGAAAAAATTTGCAAACCTATTTTTCGGAGTGCTGTTCATTGCGCTTGTATCGATCAGTTGCAGCGATGACAAGACAACCGATCCGGAGAATAGCTCCCGGGTGATTCTCAAGCTTGTTGACGCAGAAGGCGATTATGAACAGGTCAATGTGGAAATCATCGACATTCAGTACAATAGCTCTGAGGAAGACACAGGCTGGCAAAGCTTTACGCCTGAGGGCGGATATCCCATACAAACAGATCTGACAGAGCTCATCGCTGGAAATGAGCTTCTTTTATCCGATGAGGTCATACCCTCAGGATGGATGCAACAGATTCGACTGGTGCTGAGTGAGAACAATACGCTCAAGCTTGAAGGCCAGGAGGATCTGATCCCACTTAAAACCCCAAGCGCTCAACAATCAGGGCTTAAAATCAAGCTCAACCAGGAGCTCGACCCAGGGTTTTCATACACATTCATACTCGATTGGGACGTTCAACGATCCGTGGTTGAGGCTGGTAATTCGGGGCAGTACATTCTCAAACCCGTGATTAGGGCCAACGCTGAGGTCAATTCGGGTTCGGTTTCCGGGATGGTTGTCGCAGATCTGATTGGTGATGAGAGCACGGAGCTTTTTCCTCAGGAAGCCGTTGTGGTTGGGATTTATAATTCAGAAGACGAATATGTCACAGAAACTTTGACCGACGCAGAGGGAAAATTCATGATCCAGGGACTTTCGCCTGGAGATTACCGCATTCAGATTGAAACCCTCGAATACATACCCTATGTTTCGC
>JAHEHE010000024.1:9741-33909 GCA_024644725.1 Flavobacteriaceae bacterium
GTCACCAATGTAGGAACCATCGAACTTCAGGTTCCGGTGAATTAAGATTTGCACTTGAAAAAACTTTATGAAAGTCCTCCATCGCGAGGGCTTTTTTCATTTACAATCAGACCAATTGGCAAGCATTTAGTCGGCACTGTACATCAAATTGGCTATATTTAGAACAAGGATTGCACATTTGTTTAAGTCTGATTCGAAAATTTTTACCCATCTTTTGGACAAAAATCAGGACCGTTCGTCCTAAATCATTTCTCAAAGAATTGCAATCAAACTAAATTGAAACTAATTAAACTTAAATCCTCCTATTATGAGATCCAAACACCCGATTCTGACTTTTGTAATTTTCATTTTCCTAGCTGGCTTTGCATATGGCCAGCAAACAGTGACACTTGTATGCAACCCAGCTGCAATAGATGAGTCTGGCGCAACCGGAGCCTGCTATTTTGTTGGAGGAGAAGATGTCAGCCCTGAAGAATTCACCACCTATGCCAGCGTCGGGGAAACCATTACCTGGGTGGGGCAGTCTACTTCTGAGGATGATTCTATAGATGTCTTCATGATAAAATACCAGGGTGGTGTAAATGTGTTCAACCGTGAGGAACTCCCCGGAGAAACGACAGTACAAGGCCAAATTCAAAATGCAACACCCGACGATGACCCTTATAAATACGAGATTCGCTTTAAGGTGAACAGCACAGGAAGACTATATAAAATTGATCCTATCATCAGGACCAGATAACCTAAATGAATAAACTGTTCCGGAACCATTTCGGAGAAAAAGCCTTGATTTGCATGGGCTTTTTCTTTCTTAGCTATGTAGGTACCATCGGCCAGAACCAGGCCTATGCCGATAGCCTGGAAATCGTACATAGTGAAGGCACTTTCCAGGAAAGTGCCCATATGGAAATTCTGAACGAACTGATCACGGTGTCAACAGATCCTGACAAGGTAATCCTATTCTGCAATGAGCTGATCCACCGAGCCGAAGAATCGGGGGTAAAGCAATATGCCTTCAGGGGATACGTCGCGAAAGGCCAGGCACTGCGTCTCAAAGGTGAATTGCCACTTTCCCTTGAAAATCATTACAAGGCCAATGAAATAGCACGAGAGATGGATGACCCTACCAACATTGGGATATCCGAACTTAATATTGCGGATGTCTTCCAGGTCATGGGAAACTTTGACAGCGCGAAAGAGTATTATGAATCGGCCATAAGGAGACTGCGCGCTGAAAACGACTCACTGAACGTCGCCAGTGGGCTTATCAACCTGGGTGACGCTTATAATCTTATGAACAAGCCCGATTCGGCTTTGATTTTTCTTCAAGAGGGGGAAACTCTTATGAAGTCGCTTCAAGATGACCTGGGAATTGCCTATAGCCAGGGAAACATAGGAATTTCATATGCCCTCAAGGGCAGAAACCAGGAAGCTGAGGACTATATGAACAGTGCCGTTGCCATCTTGACAGATTTAGGAGATTCCTATGGTATTTCGGCTTACCTGAACTACATCTCGGACGTCTACCTGGAGCAAGGCAATTACAACAATGCCCTGTCATTTTCTATGCAGAGCGTAGACATTGCCCAGGAATTTGGGCTGAAAGAACAGCTCAGTGACGGAAATCTTAGAATCGCGGAAATCTATGAAGCGATGGGAGACACTATTGCGACCTATAAATACTTCAAAAAGCACGTTGCCTACAAAGACAGCCTGACCAACATCACTTCGGTACAGAAAATGGCGGATATTCGCACTGATTTTGAGGTTTCCCAGAAGCAGCTGGAGGTGGATCTGCTCAATCAGCAGAGACGAACCCAAAATATCATCACCTGGGCCACGGGCATTGCTCTATTTCTGCTGACAATTGTTGTTATAGGCGTGTTGCGAAGGTCCCGTTACATAAACAAGACAAACAGGATCATCGAAGTTGAAAAAAACCGTTCGGAAATGCTATTGCTTAATATCTTACCTTCCGAAACGGCCCAGGAACTCAAGGAAAATGGCAAGGTGAAGGCCAAAAGATTCGAATCCGTAACGGTACTTTTCACAGATTTCCAGGGATTCACCCTGACATCCCAGGACTTCACTCCTGAGAAACTTGTAACCAGCGTAGACTTTTATTTCTCCGAGTTTGACAGAATCATGGGTAAATACGGCCTGGAAAAAATCAAAACCATAGGAGACTCCTATATGTGTGCCGGAGGGTTGCCTTTCCCTTCAGAGGACCATCCCCAGAAAGTCATCGCCGCAGCCCAGGAAATCCTGGAATTCATGGAATCAGTGGATAAAAAAAATGATCCTGATATTGCTCATTTTGACATTCGCATTGGCATCAATACAGGGCCCGTGGTTGCCGGAGTTGTTGGTACCCGAAAGTTTGCATACGATATTTGGGGTGACACCGTGAATGTTGCAGCTCGCATGGAATCCAACTCCAAACCCGGAAAAATCAACATCTCAGAAAACACCTATGTGCTGGTCAAGGATCAATACAACTGCACCTTCCGTGGAAAGATAGACGTCAAGAATCATGGCTGTATGAATATGTACTATGTCAATGACAGAAAAAAGCTTACGCTGGAAAAAAGTTTAGCTGGCCTTTCCGCTTCCTCCAAATAGAATACCGGCTCCCAGAACGAATCCGAAGTCGTACCAACCGCCTGTGTTGTTTACCGCGTACATCGCCACATCCTCCATAAAGAGGCTCAAAATAAAGGAGATCGGAGCGATGATGCCGTGCCAGAGTCCTCCCCAGAACCCATAGAGATCGCTCTCAACACATTGCTCCACTGAAATAGTGTGGGCACATCCGGTCAACAGGAAAAGCATTCCCACACCCAGGGCCAAATTTTTCAGTCCATTCAAGTTGATAGTTGTTCGTTTCATAATGTATCCGCTTTATCGATTCAAAAGTAAATGAAGGACATTTGCTTTTCAATGATGAAGATCAATTTTTAGCGGATAAAATTTATTTTTCTTACCTTTACAAGACATAGTCATAATCCCCCTCATTATGAAAAAATTGCTACTGGTGCTTCTCGGCACTTTATTATTCTCCCATCTACAGATCAACGCACAACATGTACGCACCAAAGACGGTGAGAATTTTGGTGAAAGAAAAATCGAGGCAGCCATTGAGAAGATGGAGAATAAACAGGTTGAGATTGTAAAGGTAAAAACCATGAAAAAATGGAAAGCCTTGGGTCTGAGCAATCAGATGAAAGACAAAATGGATTATCATGTTGTTCAAGTACGTTACATCGTTGATAATACGCTCAAGACAATGGTCATCGATGTCAACCTGGTGCCCATACAATACGATTACGCCAACCTGGAATGATTCTATGGTAAGTTCACCAATTTTGTCTTCGCACTGAAAATATCACAAAATTTCTATAACTTTAGGCAGAGTTAAGTATTAACCAAATCAACATCCGTTAAACTATGAGTCAAATTAATAGAGAAATAAACCAATATTGGGTGCACTTCCAGTCGGGTAAAACAGAAAGAAACAAGATCTACCCCCGTGCAATTATCAAATGCTACCACGATGACGATTTCCTGGTTCAGCTGAACTTCTATTCTGAGAAAAGAACGCTTCCGGTGAATTATCACGATGAGAAATTCGGATTGGTCTACTTGCGATATCCGATTTCGATGTATGCGAATATTCTCGACATCCTGAGAAATGAAAAACCAATTTATTTCAGTTACAGCCCGAAAACGAACCTCGGATTTATACGTACGGGTAAAGAGCCTGTAGGTGAAGGCGAAGAGGCCCTATAGAATAACATTCAATTCTCCCTAAAATCAGAACCCATTCTCGCAACGAGAATGGGTTTTTTGTTCTCCTTCGGAAAGAAAATAGACTCTTTCGAAAAGTATATAACCCCCATCGTCCCTATTGATTGGTTTTGGAGAAAAGGATTCACTAACATTGAGACGAATCAATCCTTAAACCCAAACCCATGAAACGAATACTTTTACTAATTGCCATTTTGGTCACCACAGCGGGTTTCTCGCAGGAAGACCTGTTTTTCTATTCTTACAGACATGTTCCTGCGGATGAAATGGAACTCTTCAAAAGCAACGAAGCCGATTTCTGGTCTAAAGTTCACGGCAATCTTTTGAGACAGAAAAAGATCACTGGCTGGGCTATGCTTTCCCGTGTTGGAGGTCTAGCCAGCGACCCAAATATCTATTTCTTTGTCGGTGTTGGATCTTTTGAAAATCTGGATAATATGAATGCAAATTACACCAAGGCCATTGAAGAAGTCATGTCTTCCATGGACGCCAGCGCCCAGAGTAAAATGAAAGAGCGACTGAAGCAGGAAAAGTTTGAAGTTGGAACCGCTATGCTCAACCGGGGAAACACCATCATGCGTGAAAATGCAGATTGGGACTATCTCGTCCATAATTATGCCCGAGCCAACAATGTGGCTGGATTCCTGGATGCACAAGACAAGTATTTCAAACCTTTCTTTGAAGAACATATAAATGCAGGCAACACAAAACAGGTGGGATGGATTACTGCTTCCGTATGGAACCCTGGGGGTTATGCATTTAAATGGAACTGCTATACGGCAGACGCATTCAAGAAAATTAGCGATATCTACAATGCCTGGAATATCGAAGATGTCTCATGGCCTGAAGGAGGAATCGACGCCGTCAACAAAACAACAGATACTCCTGGATTTTGGAAACGGATCATTTGGAGAAAAGATATGTGGTTAGATGAAGAAGGCAATCTAATGGTGTATAAGAACTAGATAAAGCAAAACATTTAAATCGGTGAGTATTGAAATCCCGAAATTTCTTTCAATTAAAAGACATTTCGGGATTTCATTTTTTTTTAAGTTCCTTGTTTTGATAAACAAGATAAATAAGAGCAAGAATTACGATCAACAATCCCAAAAACTCTCTCGTACCTTCCAGATAGTATTTGTCCTCCTGCATCTCACCAAAAATCTCACTCTTGTCTTCAGACAACATCCATTCCATGGCAAATTCGAGGTGCATGGCCGCATAAAAGAATATTAAAAGACCAAAACCATAGAGCAAGGTGAGCGGTATCCTTCGAAAGATACTAGCGGCGCACAAAACTGCTGTGAGAAGGTAAATAGAAAACCAAATCGCCGGATCCGAATCATTGAGTTGCACAATGGCGAATAAAATGAAAACCAGCGCGAGAAATATATTGACAACTGTTTGTGCTGTTCCAAGCTGTTTCATATCATTCAAAATTTGAGTGAATCCTTGAACGAATATAAAAGACTTTTCTGAACCCGGTTTAATTTGATGCCAGATCCTTCTTCTTCATGAGTTCTTCATATTCCGGAAGGGTTTCCTTGGCGCGGTTGCGGATGTAATGCTGCAGGGCCTCAAGCTGCTCATCCGACATGTCAGGAAACGCAGGCATCCCAAGGGCATTGCGACTGCCTTCCTTGACGATATCCTTGAAAGAGCTGAACTCCAAAGGTATGCTCGAAGCTCTCAAATCCGGCGCCATCCCGGCAGAATACACACCCCAGCCATGGCATCCGGTACATTTACCAATTTCCTGAGCGCCCCGACTCGCCAGATCCTTGTCGATCTTCCAATCCGGATCTACTAGAGGTTTGGGGAAATGTGGCGGCGGTAAATCGGGCATCTCTCCACTGCCCTCCAGAGAAAAGGTAACCAGTCTTCGCACGTGTGTTTTGTAGGACCATCCCAATTCATAGGCCTCCTGCCCTCCAATGGCCGCATAGCCGCCTCCAAATCCAACCAGCACCGACACGTATTGCTTCCCGTTGATCTTGTAGGTTATAGGTGGAGAAGAAATCCCCAGACCCAGGTTCTTTGTCCAAAGGACCTCCCCGGTCTTAGCATCATAGGCCAAAAGCTTTCCATCAGATCGACCCTGAAGGAGCAAGTTGCTCGCCGTAGTCAGGGTTCCTCCGTTCCAAAAGGTCTCTTGAGGAATCGACCAGGCCAGTTCCTGTTTTACCGGATCCCAGGCGGTCAGGGAGGCGGGATACTTTCTAGGATTGTCACGAGGATCAAAATCCATATTCACGCCGACTCCTCCTTCGAATTCTTTGGCTTGCCAGGTTTCCAGGTCGATGCCCTCGTCGGAGAACCCAACAGCGGAATGAAGAGTTGGAATGTATGTAAGGCCCGTCTGTGGGTTGTAAGACATGGCGTGCCAGCTGTGCGCACCCCAGGGGTTCGGTGTGATCACGGCGCGATCGGTTTCATATCGGGATCCCGGAACTTCAACAGGCTTGCCCGTCTCCAAATCGATCTTGCTCGCCCAGGTCGTTTCGACAAAAGGCTCGGCTGAGATCAGCTTGCCCGTTTCCCGGTTGATGACATAGAAAAAGCCATTCTTTGGAGCATGAAGCAGAGCCTTTACGGTCTTCCCTTCTATTTCGAGGTCGGTCAGCACAATATCCATATTGGAATTATAGTCCCAGGTTTCACCCGGGGTTGTCTGATAGTGCCACAGGTATTCCCCCGTATTGGGGTTGAGGGCTACAATAGAACATAAAAACAAGTTGTCACCACCCTCAGGGCTTCTTATTTTGCGATTCCAGGGAGAGCCGTTTCCGGTGCCAATGTAGAGCACGTCCAGTTCGGCATCATAGGTAAACCCGTGCCAGGCATTTCCTCCCCCACCGTGCTTCCACCATTCACCGGTCCAGGTCTTGGCCGCCATTTCCATGGTCTCATTCTCAAATCCGTCGGCTGGATTGCCGGGAACGATATAGAACTTCCAGGCTTCTTCTCCCGTTTCTGCGTCATAGGCGGTCACCCATCCGCGCGTGGGGCCCTCTTCGGTTCCTCCATTGCCAATCAGGACCTTGCCCGCGAAAGCCTTAGGCGCCCCGGTGATATACAAGGATCTGTTCGGGTCAAAAGTGACCACCTCCCAAATCTTCTCTCCCGTTTTGTGATCCAGGGCAAAGAGTCGGCCGTCCCAGGTCGCAGCGTAAATCTTGCCTTTGTAAAAGCTAATGCCCCTGTTGTGCACCCAGCCTACCTGTCTTTTACCTTTTATCGCTTCTCCAACTTTTGGGTCATAGGTCCAGAGGAGTTCTCCGGTAACAGCGTTGACAGCCCGAACTATGTTCATCGTGCCTGTGAAGTACATCACACCATCTACAACAAGCGGGGTTGAAACCAGGCCCACATCCATAGGAAGATCGACAAACCAATCCACCTTGAGTTGATCGACATTTTCCATGTTGATGTCCTTCAAAGGGCTAAATCGAGTTTCACTGTGCGTTCGTCCGTAAGCCAGCCATTCTGAGGTATTCGACTCATCAGCGATCGCTTTGTCATCATAATGTGAAAATTGAGAGGTGTTCTCGATTGTTCCTGAGGTTTTCCCATCACTGTCGGGTGAGGCAGGTGATTTGACACAAGAAACCGTGAAAACATAAAAAAGCAGAGAAAGACCAAAACATATTTTGGCAAAAGAAGATTTTTTCATGAGTTAAGTTCTTTGATTTTCAAGAAATATACGCCCAGACTTCCTCTTGAGAAAAAAGTGCAGGACGAATGACCCATTTTGCTTATCCAAAGTGCCAATTCAGTTATCAAAGGATTTGATGCCGATGACATCTGCGTCTCACTCACCGAGTTTCAAATACGAATACAGGGAGCCCATGTTTGACGTCATCGAATTGAGTACATTTTGGCTGGCGTCCTCAAACTGGGACCTGGAATTATCCTTGAAAATGTTGCGCCTCTTCTTAAAGACCGCATTCATAGTGAGCAGTTTGTTCATGGATTCGTTGTACTCGGCCAGGGCATCTTCATCGATCTCTTCAAAATCTATGCAGGCGTAGAAAAGGTCATCCCTCCCGTACATCTCTTTTTCCATGCCGGTAAGAACGTATTTCACCATGTAGGTGCCATCCTCAAAAACCAACTCGATGTCATAGCTGAAGTCTCCTGAGAGCATTTCTGCCATGCCGCTGCGCTTGGGATACATGAGTTTGCCAATGTTCTTATAGTACACCTGGTTGACCTCGCTTACGCGGATGATCCCGGCATTCGGATCACTCGAATCAATGGTATACTCCGAGGTAGATTCTTCTTTCTCGAACCATTGCAACGCCGACTGGTAGAGGTCCGACTTGGCCTTGTCGGGCACCTCGTAGACAATGGTGGCCGACTTTCCCTCAATCAGGTACTCCTGTGCGTTGACGGAAGGAACCAAAATGAAAAGTAGAACAATACAGATGACTTTTGACATACGGGAGGTTTAATTTGGGTTTTGATATTCGACTTTTCTCAAATTTAACTTATAAATCCCGCTGATCTTAAAAGGTACTGACAGACATATCAACAAAAAATTGAACAAAGACACCGAAGCATTCTGCTATCCCCCAGCTTCGATTCCCGTTTCTTTTATGATTCTCTCCAGCCCCGATATCACGGAGAGCAACGTGCCTCCATAGGCCTTTCGCGCATCGACAAGCAAGGCATCTAACTTTGCCATAGAAACAGATGAATCTCCCGGGTTGTCCAGAATCACCAAAGCCAGCTCTGCCAGACGAGACAGGTGATCCGCATGAGGCTCCACTTCCTCTAAGAAGGGATTTAGTTCAATGGCAGGCTCGAGCTTTTCATGGACAGTTGCCCAGGTTTCCAATTGCTCCCTGATCTTTTCTTTCAAACCCACTTCTTTCGTCTCAAGAAACTCATCGACTTTTCTCTCAAAATGTATCGCCGCATAGCTCTCCGGGGCGGCCGCATCCACAACCCTATTCAAAGGGGTTTCCACATCAAACGGCGGATCATAGATTGCCATGCGATTGAAAAGAAGGTCTTCCTGCAGCACGTCGATCAAATTATTCAGGGGCACTCGATAGGGTTCCTCCACCCGGTTCACGACCAAATCCTCCCGGTACGACATGTGTTGCAGCCCAATGACTTGGAGCATCTCATTCAAATGGAGCAGACGTCGGTACATGTCACCGCTGTCATCGGTCAATTCGGAGGGGGACCACAACTTCTCGGCAATCGCTCCTGACCGGGGCCAGATACGGGATTCCAGGGTGACAGAATCAGCAGCTTCCGTCCACATGCAGGCCTCTCCACCCAGAAGGTTTCTGAGCTGATCCTCAGTCAGTGGCTCTATCTTTTCGAACTTGGGCAAGGCGATGCCATCCGGCATGTCCGAACCTCCTGAACGAGAACCATTAATATTTAGCGTGAAGACCGAAATACTGCTTTCTCCGACCAGTGAATCACCCTGCTGTCGCAACTCAAAAGTGGCGGTTCCCATGGGACCCTCGATGTCGTATTCAAGCTTACCATCTTGCTCCTTCACCTGATCAAAGCCGTAGAGATTGCCCATGATACCCATGACGCCGCGACGGTTTTCATCGGCACCAAACATGTAAAGCTCTCCGTCCAGCTTCGTGTCATTGAATTTCAGCTCCATCTTCCAGCTCTGCCAATGCGCCGAATCGATCTCAATCTCGATGGCACCCTTGATCACCTCCGGATCGACATCGTAATGAAACGCGGCAGATTGCTTGTGATCCAGGTAATATCCCGCCGAAAGAATGGCATGACTTCCCTCTCGAGCCGATTTCCAGAGCGACTTGTGATTTCTCCAGGACTGCACTGCGATCTTATCTGCAGGAAGTCCGGCATCCTGAATCTCGTCCCAACCCAGAAGTCGTTTTCCGTGGCCCTCAACAATCTCGTATAGGCGTTGATTGAAATAGGCGTAGAGCGCATGATTGTCTGAGAAACCTTGACTCTTCATGAATTCTTGAATCGCCGGATTATTGTTCCAATCTTCATCTCGGGGCTCATCCGCTCCGATGTGAAAGTACGTGTCCGGAAAAAGAGAAGCCATCTCACCGAACAGCTCATTCAAAAAGTCAAAGGTGTATTCGTTGGCCGGATTCATAATCGCGTCCCCGATAATCCCCTTGTAAATAACATGAGGACCTTCATCGCTGGCAAGATCGGGATAGCCCGTGAACCAGGAGGCCGTATGGCCCGGAACGTCAAACTCCGGGACGATTCGTATGCCACGGTCAGAGGCGTATTCCAGGATTTCCCGAATTTCTTGTTGGGTGTAGTAGTTTCCTTCCGACCCCATTTCATGGAGCTTGGGAAAAACTTTCGACTCGATCCTGAATCCCTGGTGATCGGTCAAATGCAAATGCAGCACATTCATTTTCACGGAGGCCATTCCAGCCAGGTTGCGAAGAATTACCTCTTTTGGGATCCAGTGACGGCTCACGTCGATCATGAGCCCTCTCCAGGGATAGCGTGGTGCATCCTCCATGTCAAGCTCAGGCAGGTACCAGCCCTGCTCGTCTTTCTCCAGCAGCTGAAACAAAGTCTCCAGACCGTGAAAAATTCCTCTTTCCTCAGGGGCCGACAATTCGATACCTTTCCCGTCGATCTTCAAACGATACGATTCATCTTCTTCCAGACTCGGATATTGAGAAGAAACGCTATCACAACGGATACGGATTTCAATAGCGTCGGTTTCTACTTCGTCAGGTGCTGAAGAAGCTGTTGGCGAAGCTGCCGTCTTGCTGGCCAACCTATCCGCAAATCGTTCATAAGCACGATCGAGCCTTTCGGTTGAAATACCATTATAAGAAGGTTTCGGAATCGAGCTTAGATAGAGCTTTCCTCCCTTCAACTCCAGGGAAGACGGTAAAGGCATCAGTTCGATGGCCCGTCTGTCTTCAGCAGAAATCGGCGGGGGCTCCGGTCTTAAAAAGCCAAACCAGGCCACTGCTCCACCAACAATAATAACCATCAGGATTATGCCAATTGCTTTAAGTACTTTTTTCATATATCGATCAATTAATTCTTGACAATCATTTACTAACTGTTCTTTCGATAACTGAGCACGGCCCATCCGTTGAAAAACAAGGCAAAACCACTCAAAGCCCAAAACTGGGGCAAAAGATCCTGGAAACTGCTTCCTTTGAGATAGACCCGTCTTAGGACTTCGATGATGTATTTCAAGGGGCTGAAGTTGCTGATCATCTGTGCCCAGCCTGGCATGTTTTCTACGGGGGTGTACAAGCCACTCATAAAAATGAAGGTCAAGACAAAAAAGAACATCATAAACATGGCCTGCTGTACAGTCGCGGCATAGTTTGACACCACCAGGCCGAAACCCGAAAAGGCCAGCAAAAAAATAGTGGCAAACAGATAGATGGTACCCACGAAACCCACAGGGAACAATCGCCAGGCGAGTAAAGCCACCAGGATGCCAATGGTCAACACGACGTAGCCTGCCAACCAGTAGGGAATCAGTTTCGAAATGATAAAGGTAAGCTTCCGAACGGGCGTCACATTTATCTGCTCTATCGTACCCTTTTCTTTCTCACCCACGATGTTCAACGCCGGCAGGAAGCCACTGATCATCGCAAGGACCATGACCATGATGGCCGGAACCATAAATACGGAATAGAGCAGTTCGGGGTTGTAACGATACAAGGGCAAGATCTCTGCAGAGGGAACCCTGAATCTTCCCGGGTCTCCCAGTAGCTCCGTGGTAATACCTGAATTGAACTCATTGACGATAGCCACCAGGTAGGCGGTTCCCAGGCCACCTTTGTTGCCGTTAACTGCATTGGCCGAGATCATCAGATCGGCCTTCCTCTCGCGCACCAGGTTCTTCTCAAATTTGGACGGGATCTCCAGGATGACATCCGACTCGTCCATCTCCACGCTCTGCAATGCACCTCGGTAATTCGCCGAAACATCTGTGATCCTGAAATAGCCCGAAGACTGCACGCGCTGCAAAAGCTCACGTGAAAAGCTGCTCTTATCGTGATCCACCACGCTGAGGTTAATGTTTTTGACCTCAAAATTGGCCACAAGCGGATAGATTAGCAGGGCCGTCAATGGAAACATGATGACCATCCTTGGTACAAACGAGTTTCTAAAAAACTGTTTGAACTCCTTTTCCAACAAAAAACGCAGCATCTTCATTCCAGTCGGATTTTGAATTTTTTCAAACTTATTGTAATCAGAACCACCGCCATCAAGGTCAACACGAGGATCTCTTTGACGATGGCTGAAATGCCAAGACCTTTGATCATCACGTCACGCATGGCTTCGATATACCATTTGGCCGGAATGATCTGCGCCACATATTGGAGCACGATGGGCATGTTCTCGATCGGGAACATAAGGCCCGAAAGCATCACTACTGGCATGAGCAAACCCATGACCGAAGCCAGAAGCGCCACGAGTTGGGTCTCTACCAGGGTGGATATCAAAATCCCAAGAGCGAGCGCCACGAAAATGAAAAGCAAGGACACGAAAATCAGCAGAAACAGGTTGCCGACAATCGGCACCTCCAACACGAAGACCGCCAGGAGCAGCACATTGAACAGGTTGATCATCGAAATGGTGAAGTAAGGCACCACTTTTGACAATACGATCAGCAGGGGCGGCATGGGAGAAACCAGGATCACTTCCATGGTTCCCATTTCTTTTTCCCTTGCCAGGGATACAGAAGTCATCATGGCACAGACGAGCATCAAAACCATTCCAATTACCCCGGGCACAATGTTGTAGGCGCTTTTCATCGTTGGATTGTACAGCAATTTCACTTGCGGAACAACCTGGATCGGGAGACGACCCAGCGTTCCGTTCTCCTGCTGGTATTCCCGAATCAAGTTGGTTGCGTAGTTTGTGAGCGTGGACGCTGTATTGGGGTCTGTCCCATCGGTAATCAATTGAATCTGAGCATCTCCCGTATGGAGCTGATTCTCATAGAATCGTTCACCGAATATCACCAGCATACCTATTTTTCCTCGTTTGAATATGCCTTCAATTTGTTCGGGTTGATCGAGATACCCTTCCAGGGTGAAATATTCACTGGTCTCCAGTTTGTTCACGATACCCCTGGTCGCCTGGTCATGAGACATATCGTAGACCGCAAACCGAGTATTCTTGATCTCGGTGGTGATGCCAAAACCGAATAAAAGAATCATGGCGATGGGCAAAACCAAAAGCAGCATGGTTGTCCAACGATCCCTGAGGATGTGGTAAAACTCTTTTTGCGTGAAGATCAAAAACTGCCTCATCGATTCATGTTCTTTGGGCCTTTCGCGCCAGCCGTTGAAAGACTTCATCCATGGTCTCGGCTGCAAAGTTCTTTTTCAACTGAGCCGGGCTGTCGAGCGCTTCGATTCTTCCATCCACCATGATCGAAACTCGGTCGCAGTATTCGGCTTCATCCATATAATGCGTGGTAACAAAGACGGTAATGCCCCGGTCAGCCGCGTCGTAGATCAATTCCCAGAATTGTCTTCGTGCCGCCGGATCCACGCCACCTGTGGGCTCATCCAGGAACACGATTTGTGGTTCGTGAAAGATGGCAGCTGAGAAGGCCAGCTTTTGCTTCCAGCCCAAGGGCAAGGAACGAACCATGGTGTTCTTTTCCTGCTCAAAACCAAGTCTTTTGAGCAGGGCATCGATTTTTTCATCGATCTCCCGGGAGGGAACTCCATAGATTCCCCCATAGAGACGCAGGTTCTCCCAAACTTTCAGGTCCTCGTAGAGAGCAAACTTCTGGCTCATATACCCAATGCTGGCTTTGACCTGTTCAGGGTTTGAATAAATGTCGTGACCGGCTACCTGCCCCTCACCCGACGTCGGGATCAACAAACCGCATAACATACGCATCGCGGTGGTCTTGCCTGCACCATTGGCACCCAAAAATCCAAAGATCTCGCCTTTTCGCACCTCGAACGAAATGTTGTCAACGGCTGTAAAGCTGCCGAAACGTTTGGTCAGGTTATGCGCTGTGATGGCCTTCATATGAATATGTCTTCTTTCATCCCGCAAGCTCCATAAAACAGTCTTCGATTCCCGCTCGAATGACTTCGATTTCGATTTCCTCATGCCCCTTTTCACGCAAATCATCCTTAAGGGTCTCCAGGGTCAGGGGGTCAACCTTGTCATGAAGTGCCCCAGGCTTGATCGTGATGTGATGGGAATCCCCAAAAGCGAAGCACGTATCCACATAATCCAGGGTCCTTAGATCCTGGAGAAGCGGGTACATGGCTTTCGCCTTGACGGCCCAAAGCGTTTTGTGGTACTGATCAACGATTTCCTCAGGGGTATCGATCGTAAGAAAGGAGCCGTCCTGAATCAGTGCGATCCTGTCACAGCGACTGGCCTCATCCATGTAGGGCGTGGATACGAGAATCGTGATACCCTCATTTTTCAATTTATAGAGCATGTCCCAGAATTCCTTTCTCGAAACCGGGTCCACCCCGGTAGTGGGCTCATCCAGAAAGAGCACTTCGGGCTTATGGATGAGGGCACAACTCAGCGCCAGCTTCTGTTTCATCCCACCGGAAAGAGCCCCTGCGCGTCTCTTTTTGAAAGGCTCGATCTGCCCATAGATGTCTTTGATCAGGTCGTAATTCTCTTCCACCGAGGTATTGAAGATCGAGGCAAAAACCTTGAGATTCTCCTCGACAGACAGGTCGGGATATAGCGAAAACCTACCCGGCATATAGCCCACCTTGGAACGGATGCTCTTGAAATCCCGAACCACGTCATCCCCTGCGACAACAGCCTCCCCGGAGTCGGCCAACAGGAGAGTCGTCAGAATCCTAAATAGCGTTGTTTTCCCTGCGCCGTCGGGTCCAATGATACCAAAAATCTCTCCTTTCGGAACGACAAAACTGATCGCCTTGAGAACCTCCTGCCCTTCAAAGCTCTTGGTTATTTCGCGGACCTCTACGGCTTTGTAGAGCCGGGCTTTATGAACCTCTGCCCCATTCATTCTGATGGAAGCTTAAATCCCCCATACATGCCAATTTTCAGGTAACCGTCATTGGGCACAGCGATCTTAACGGCATAAACCAGGTTGGCCCTTTCGTCCTGGGTCTGAATAGTTTTTGGAGTGAATTCGGATTTGCTTGAAATCCAGGTAATGGAGCCCTCATAGGGCCGTAACTCCGACTCTCCAAACTCCGCCAGGACCTCAACCTGTTGACCGACCTTCAATTGAACCAACTGATCAGCAGTGACATAGGCTTTCAGGTTCATGTGTTCCATGTCTGCGACCTTGAACAAGGCTTTGCCCATGGCTGTTACTTCTCCCGGCTCGGCATATTTCACCAACACCGTCCCGTCAATGGGCGCCTTGATCCTGCACTTGTCTATCTGATCGTCCAGCTGGGCAATTTGAACATCCAGGGCCATGCCTTGAGCGTCGACTGAATTGGCACTGTTGGAAAGACTGCTCTTCTGGGACCTCAATCGGGCCTTCAAAACGAGAATGGCCGATTCAATGTCATCCAATTGTTTCTGAGTCGCGACATCGCCTTCCAAAAGCCGTTCGATTCGTTCCTTTTCGCGTTCCTGTTTTTCGATCTCTCGCTCGGTCGCTTCAATCTGGGCCTCAATATCAGGTTTGCCCGAAGCCACTGTCACTTTGGATGCCTCCAATTGCAAACGACTAAAATGCAGCTGGGTGCTGTCGATCAGGCCAATGACCTGGCCCTTGGATACCTTGTCGCCCTCACTGACATCCAGGGCGAGTATTTTTCCGATGGATTCAGAAGAAACGATGATCTCAGTAGACTCAAAGACGCCCGTAGCGTCAGTGGCCGATTCGTCATTTCCGCATCCGAAAAGAAGAGTCACAAAAAAGACTAGAAGGTAAATAGGGTATTTCATGATGTATGGTTTCATTGCTGTTTCAGAGGTTTATAGTGTCAGTTTCAATTGCCGGTTCGGTTTTTGTATTGAAACGCTTTCATCAGGTACTGGATCTCATGAATGACCAGATTCTGCCGCGCTGCACTTTCGTCATTGGTTCGATTAAGTAGCTCCGACATCGTGCTGATACCGTTCTCATACTTGAGCTCATAGGCATCCTTGATTCGGGTCTTGAGCTCGAGAATCTCCCGGTCCTGCTCGACCAGGTTCCTGTATTTGTTCAGATCCAATCGGTTCTGAGTTAACTCCAGCTCATTGTTGAAAAGAAAGGTTTCCTTTTGGACGGCTACCTTTTGCATATTGAGCTCGGTGAGCTTTTTGTTATTGCCGTTTCGGTAGAGTCCGTCAAGGCTCCAGTTCAGGCTGAGGCCCCCGACAAATATGTTATCGATGGTCGACGCTCCAAAATCGATCCCAGGCTCAATCAGTGTGGCAAAGCCAAGAAGTCCGATCTTCGGGTAAAGCACAGAACGGTCAATTTGTCTCTGAGCCTGGATCATTTCTTCCTGACTCTGAAAGCGTCTCAATTCGGGTCGATTGTTCTCCAGCTGCAGGAAGTCATCCTCCACCACAGGGCGTTCGAAATTCGAGGAAACCTCAATGTTTCGGCCCGTCATGGCTCCTAGCACATTGACATAGGCATTGCGGTTCGACCGAAGCTCCTCCATCCTTTGATCGATATTGATCATCTCTACCTGGATCTCGTCGATGTCCGACTTGTAGGCGGTACCGTTCTCAACGGCGATGTTCACCCGATCCAAATTGATTTGCATGGAGGACTTGAGAATCTCCAGTTGACTGATCTGCTCATCGATCAGAAGAATTCCAAAAAACAGGTTGTTGATGCGCTCCTCAAGGGCATAGAGTGAGATTTCAAGCTCAGCTTTCTCAATTTCAGAATTGGCCTGTACGACTTCTTTCTGTGCCTTGGTGATTCCACCGTCCCAAATGGGCTGATTCAGCTGAACCACAGAAATGAGCTGCATGTCTGAGGAGCTCGAACTTCCCTCACCGGGAGCCGAAAAACTGGGAAAGCCCGAAATCACCCCACCGATCAGGGTCACGTCCAGACTGGGCAAATAATTCTTATTGGCATTCGACAGGGTGTATTCCCGGGTCAGCTCGATGAGCTCGTATTGTTGGATCATCGGATAGTTCTCCCGTGCCAGTTGCTGGCAATCCTCCAATCGCAACTGTCCGCTCGACGCAATCGAACACAAAAGAAAGATCGGGAAAAAAAATAATCGGGCTATTTGCATTTCAAATGTTTTACGATTCAACTTCTGGTTCAAGACTTTTCAAGATAATTCGTACATTTTCCATTTTGCGCTGATTTAAAAATTTTTGATAGTCCTCCTCGGAAATGCCGGTCATGACCTTAAACATAGGCGCCCCCATAAAGGCCATGATGTTCAAGGAAACGATAGACATGAGTAGGTCCCTGACCGAAACCGGCCGTATAGCCCCCTTTTCAATATCCGAATTCAACTCTTTTTCCAACTGATGGACGGCTTGTTGAGGCAGATTCCCGACAGCTTGCTTAATGGTGTCTATTCGATTGGGATTTGCACTGAGCTCGTTGAGAAAGAACAAGGGCAACCGAGGGTTGGATTCAATGGCTTCAAAATGGGAGATGACTTTTTTCTCAAGCTTTTCCAGGAAGGGAAGCTCCTCCTTGCCTATGTCGAGCAAAGCGCCGACAAAAAACTTGACCTTCTGCTGAAAGATAGCCTCAAACAGCCTGTCTTTGGTTCTGAAGTAATAGTGAACGAGAGCCTGGTTGCATCCGGCTTCCTTCGCAATCTCAGTAGTAGAAGTCGCTTTGAAACCCTTTTTTAAAAACAGTTCGGTAGCCGATTCAAGAATCGTCTGCTCCATGTTCACAACTTCACTCATAAAACTATTTAATAGATTTATTAAATAACAATATTAAGAAAATATTTTGAAAAGAAAAAGGCCACCTCAAAAAGAAGTGGCCTTTAACTAAAACTTATGAATTAGACCAAATTTCTGTTCAATCCGCGCTTCCGGCCGGCACATGCTCCAGGATATAATTCGTGATCAGGGTAAAAAGATGCTTACGGGTATTTTCACCCTCGTAGATACCATGAGACCTATTGGGGTAAGACATCATCTGGAATTGTTTGTCCTGTTTGATCAGCTCGTTGATGAGGAGCTCCGCGCTTTGATAATGCACGTTGTCATCGGCAGTTCCATGAATCAAAAGAAGGTTGCCTTCGAGATTTTTAGCATGAGTGACGGGGGAGCCAGCGATAAAATCCTCGGGGTTCTCTTGCGGAAGCCCCATGTATCGTTCCTGGTAAATGTTATCATAAACTCTTTGATCGGATACCGCTGCTATGGCCACCCCAGTGGTGTAAATCTCCGGGAATTGGAACATCAGGTTCAGGGTCATGGAACCTCCTCCACTCCAACCCCAAACCGCGGTTCGCGACTCGTCCAGAAATGGGAGTTTGAGAATCTCTTTGGCCGCCAATCCCTGGTCGCGCGTGTTGATTCGCCCCACCTGGCGGTAGATGCTCTTTCTCCAGGCACTGCCTTTGAGGCAAGGTGTTCCGCGATTGTCCATGTCAATGACCACATAGCCCTTCTGCGCCATCATCATGTCCCAAAGACTGATCTCCTGATCGGTTGCGACCTGGGCCCAGGGCTCTCCATAGACATGAAACAGCACGGGATACTTCATCCCTGGGTCAAAATTGGCAGGCAGCACCAATCGGGCATCCACCTCGATGTCATCCTCTGTGGTGATCTTCATGAATCTCACTTGCGGAAGCTCCAGGGCACTCAGTTTCTCTTTGTAGGCCTCATTATCTACCAGGGTTCGAATGGTTTTATGGTCCGGCAGGCTAATCACACGGACCGAGGTGGGTTCCTGCGTGCTCTGATGGGTGTGCAGGGCGTATTCTCCATTGGGTGAAACCTGATAATTATTGACGCCTTCAAACGGCTTCGGTGTCAGCCGTTTAGCTTTGCCCCTGCCTTTGAGATCCGTCTGATACAGGTAGCGTTGGGTGCTGTTCTCCGGTGAAGCGACATAGTAGACATTGCTTTTGGTCGGTACCCGCATGGATGCGACATCATAATCAAATGGTGTAACCAGTAGCTTTTCACCATCATCGATGCTGACTTTGTAGATATGTCTCCAGGGGTCTGTTTCAGTCATCCGCAGGAAGGAAGCTCCTTCAGTCGTCAGGGTCAGATCATTGCTCCCCCAAATATCGGAGGTCATATCCGGGTACATCAAGTCTACAAAAGTATCTTCCTTCTCCACATAGACTTTCTTCAACTTCATCTCCGAAGGCACATACGACCAGACCGTCAACTCATTCTGATGCCGATTGAGTTGCTGAATCAGCAAAAGGTCCTCATTGACCCACTGAACCCCCGGGATATAATAGGACCTGGGATCACCGTCAAAAGGGATCCAGGTCTTCTGTTCTGTTTTCAGGTCGATCAGTCCTACACTCACACTTGATGGCTTCTCCCCGACCTTCGGATACTGAATGGGAATGGGTCGCGAATAAATCGAATCGGTGTTGTTGATCATGTAAAAGGTTCCGGTATCCGAGGCATCGAGTCTCCAAAAGGCTACAAACTCGTCATTCGGGCTCAAAATGAACCCATCACGCTTGCCCAGCTCCTCCTCGTAGACCCAGTCAAAGGTTCCATTGATGATATCGCCATTCCCATCCGTGGTCAGGGCAGTCGTCTCCCCGGTTTCGAAATTTTCCTTGTAAATATTGAAATCATGGACATAGAAGACATAATTGTTGTCTGAAGAAAACTTGGCGAACATCAGGGACGACCCTTCGAAAGACCTCCCGATCCTTTGAAGCTGATTGGTGTTTAGATTGTACACCCAATAGTCTCCCTTGGTATTGCTTCGCCAGACCCGGCTCGAATTGGTAAAGATCAACACTCTGCTGGCATCCGGTGACAGGCTGAAGCTCTCTACTGCAAGCGTTCCTCCCGGAACCTGCAAAGACTCAGCAGATATGAAAAGACTTCGCTCCTGTGATGCGCTTTCATATCGCACAAGCTCATCCGCCCCTTCAATCGACTTTGACTTTTCAATGATTACGTAAGCTTCGCCATCATCGATCCATTGTATTTCGGGAGCGTATTCTTTCGTGAATTCATCGGAGTGGATTCTCTCAAGGGTCAACAGTCTTGAATCAGCTTCCTGTTGCGCAAAAGCCAATGGGGCAAATCCAAGCAATAACAGGAATACAAATGGGTAAGTCAGTCTCATGGTAATCATTTAAAGAATTTAAGATGTTTAATTCGATCAGTCCCAGATGTTGTCCATGGTGTAGGGCCCGCCATCAAAAGTCCAGAATGCACCTGTCACATATCGAAATCCCTTTTCGAGGGCATTGATTTTGCTCAAATCTGCACCGCTGAGCTCAATGGATTCGGCTTCCAAGTTTTCAACGATTCGTTTCGGGTTCACAGATTTTGGAATGACCGAAATCTCCCGGTGCAGGGCCCAGGTGATCAGGATTTGTCCGGCAGAACAATTCTTTTTTTGAGCAAGCTCCAAAATGACTGGATTTTCAAGCAGACTCGGCTCATTTGCTGCCTTTAATCCTTCGGGACGGTCTGGGGACCCCAGTGGCGAATAGGCGGTCAAATGTATGTCATTGGAATGGCAAAATTCTAATAGCTCCGGTTGCTGCAAATAGGGGTGCGACTCCACCTGGTTCATTTCAGGAGGATACACCGCTGTGTCAAGAAGCGCTTTCAATCTCTTGATCCCAAAATTGGAAACCCCGATGTGTCGGGTCAAGCCTTTGTCAACCGCCTCCTCCATCGCCTTCCAGGTTTCTGAAATGGGTGCCTCCTGCGGAGACAGAAAATCCCCAGCGCTTTGAGGGAACCCAACGCCTTTTTTGAGCGCGACCGGCCAGTGAATCAGGTACAGGTCCAGGTAATCGAGTTGCAAATCTTCAAGGGTTTTCTCCAGGGCAGGAATCACGTCATCCTTGAGATGCTCGGTATTCCAGAGCTTGGAGGTGACCCAAAGTTCCTCGCGTTTGACGATTCCTTCGTTAAAGCATTCCGTCAGCGCCTGGCCAATTTCTTTTTCGTTTCCATAGATGGGGGCACAATCAATGTGTCGATACCCTTCTTTTAGGGCTGTTTTTACCGCATTGTAAACTTCTCCCGGTGCTGATTTCCAGGTGCCCAGGCCAAAGGCAGGCATTTTGTCTTTGTTTTTGAATTCAAGCATTCTCATGATTTTCAGGTGTAACGAACCTTAAAGATACGTCAATCCAAGAGAAAATCAAGGCACTCAGACGAAGCGCCTGATAGCTAATATTTAAAATCCGAAAGGGGTATTTTAAAAAAGGAATGTGGAGAGAATAAAAGTGCGCGAAGGGGGATTCGAACCCCCACGCCACGAATGGCACTAGATCCTGAGTCTAGCCTGTCTACCAATTTCAGCACTCGCGCATTGAGCCGACAAAAATAAGTAAACTTTTGAGGGAATGAAAATGTTTGTGAAAATTCTGCCTCATTTTTAAGGGGACTAAGTTCTACCTTATCTACATGCGAATAACTACATCAATTAGGATATCCGTCTTTTTCCGTCCAATTGACTAATATTTAGTAATTTTCAAAAAAAACCGATTATGATCGAAAAATTGATTGACTTTTTCTCCCGACCTAAAGAAGAAACAAAAGATATGGTTCCAGAGGGGTATTGCCCAAACTGCTGGGGCACACAGGAATATGACAACACAATACGGGAGCTTTATAAAGACAAGCAGATCGATGTAAACAACCATGAGGCACAACACGCCTTTATTCAAGAGTTTGTCGTGGAACGAATCAAAGGAATTCAACTGAAAAAAGGCAACACCGGGTTAGAGTGCCCTACCTGTCACGCCAAGTACAACAATTAACATAACCTTTGACGTGAAAAGAATCATCTACCTCCTACTTACAGTTTCCATTCTAGTGGCTTTGGCCGGGGTTTTCATTATGACCGACATGGGGCAGCTCATGGGAATTTCCAAATCGGTTATTGTCTATTATTTCAATAACAACAACTGGATCATCTTTCTTTCGTTTGCAGCTCTAGCCATTGCATTTCTGCTAAATCGAAAACACAAGGTGTTCAAGATGAAAACTTTTCTTTGGATCGGATTACTCTGGGTGGTTTTGATCTTGAGCACCAAATTCGTGACGCCATACATCATGTTCAGTGCAACCCAGGAAGGGGCGGAATTCGTTAAAAACAGTGAGACCAAAGACTACCTTGAGGATGACGAAGTAGTTTTCGTAATCGATCTTAACGGGGTGCAGAAGGCCTATCCCCGATCGTATATATGGCAAACCCATATTGTGGGCAGCGATTTCGGCGATGATGAAGTAGTGATGACCTATTGTGTACTCGCAAACCTGCCTACCCCTTTTATCAACGACATAAATGGCAGTAAAGTCAACTTCAAAGTTTTGGCCCAAACGAACAACAACCTTTTGATTTGGGACCGGGCAAGCGGCGAAATCATCCAGCAGATCACGCAAACCTGTGAATTCTCTGAGAATCGTCTGGATCCCGTTCCGGTCATGGAAATGACCTGGGGAGGGTTTAAAAAAGCCTATCCGGATGGATCCGTTTTCTACAACCAATGGGACAGCCCCATGGAAATCGTCCTTGACGCAATTATGCCTCTTGAGGAGAACTTTGAACCCGATCAATGGATGTTCAAAACGGTCAATTTTGACGACAAGCGTTTTGAGACCAAGGACATGATCATCGGAGTCGCGGATCACGAATCGGATGCCTATTTGGCGATCTCGAAACCACTTCTCATGAAGGAAAAGCACATGGAGGTCACGGTTGGGAACAAAAATTTACTGGTTGCTTACTTTGACGAGTTCGATGCCATTGCGGCCTTTGACCTCGAAAAGAATGGGCAAAAAGTGACCGTTGAAGAGATCGATATCAATGGGATGACCAAAAACCACGGTCAGCTCGAACGCGCCTATGTATTCAACAGCGTGTTTTGGGGCGTGTGGTCCTACTACTACCCGCAAACGGAAGTTCTTACTCAGTAGCATCAGGGAGAATCTTTATCAAGCATTGTCAGCGGAAAGGAAAAAATTGAAGCCCTAATCCTGTGAATATTAAGAATTTCCCCTTAACTTTAAGGTAAATCTTCCTAGGGATGAAGTTTCTGGATGAACTCAAAAGAAGGAATGTCATCAAGGCGACTATGGCCTACCTTGTAGTCGCATGGGTATTGATTCAGGTTCTTACGAATATCCTCCCCGTGTTTCAGGCCCCCGACTGGGTACTCAAAACCTTGATGATACTTTTGGCTATTGGTCTGCCCGTCTGGATGGTCTTCTCCTGGGTATACGAGGTGACCCCTGAAGGGATCAAAAAGACAGCAGATGTTTCCTCAGACGAATCGGTGACGGCGACCACGAACAAACGTCTCAACATCCTCATCCTGATCTTACTTGTTGTTGCCATTGGACTTAATTTTATTGACACGGGTGCCTCTCAAAATGAGGATAGGAATACAGATGTCGTGTCAAATGCTGAAACCAAAAGAGAGAATTCAATTGCGGTGCTTCCGTTTCTCGATATGAGCCCTTATAAGGACCAGGAGCACTTCAGCGACGGGATAGCTATCGAAATACTTAATGCGCTGTGCAAGTTCAAGAAGCTCAAGGTAGTTGGAAGAACCTCTTCCTTCGCCTTCAAGAATAAAGAAGAAGACCTCAAGAGCATTGGCCAAAAACTGAATGTGAATAATGTGCTTGAAGGAAGCGTCCAGAAGCAACAAGACCAGATCCGAATCTCAGTGAGGCTTACAGATGCCAGTAACGGATACACCCTGTTTTCTGAGTCCTACACGGATGCTGTTGAAAATATTTTTGATCTGCAAGGTAGAATCGCTACTGACATTGCCGAAAAGATCGAATCCAAGCTTGAACTCGCAGACAACGAGCTGCATCCCAGAAAAAAAATCGATCCTGTGGCCTATGAAACTTTTTTAAAGGGCAAACTCCAGTTTTTGAACGGTCCCCTGGACATGAAAAGAAGTGAGGTTTTCAAGGCGAAAAAATATTTTGAACGCGCTGTTGAACTGGATTCCAGTTTTGCGGAAGCAAACGCTTATTTGGCGTTGGCATATTTCAACTTATCCGACTGGGCGATCACTGGAATTAGCAACAAACAGAGAGAGTCAGCGCTCGACTCAGCGCGTCTTCTCGCAACAAGAGCCATTGCACTCGACCCCCTAAGCTCAGGAGCCCATCTCGCCATGGGCAGCTATTATTTTCACGAATACAACTGGGAGATGGCCGAAAGTGAAAAGAGAAGAGCGGTTGAGCTGAACCCAGGTGGTGCGGAAGAGAAATTCATTCTATCCTCATTTTTGAGCCAGTTCGGTC